>JANMMA010000121.1:0-2564 GCA_031372815.1 Sphingobacteriales bacterium | reverse complement strand
AAATGTTGTTGCCGTACTCATGCCTTCGCCTTATTCCAGCACCCATTCGGTGGATGACGCGGTGCAGTTGAGCCAGAAGCTGAATAATCCTTACGAAATCATCGCTATTAAAAACATTTATGAATCTTTCCTGCACACATTGCAGCCACAGTTCAAAGACTTACCCTTTAGTATAGCCGAAGAAAATATACAGAGCCGTACAAGGGGGAACCTGCTGATGGCCATGGCCAACAAATTCAATTATATTCTTTTGAACACTTCCAATAAAAGTGAATTGGCTACGGGGTATGGAACCCTTTATGGAGATATGGCCGGAGGGTTGAGTGTGCTGGGAGATGTATATAAAATGCAGGTTTTTGCATTGGCCAGGTATATCAACCGGCATGGTGATATCATCCCCGCGAATATCATTACAAAATCACCATCGGCGGAATTAAAGCCGAATCAGAAAGACAGTGATAGTCTGCCTGAATATGATCTGCTCGACAAAGTCCTATACCAGTATATCGAGCGGAGGCAGGGGCCAAAAGAGATCATTTCGATGGGTATCGATGAAGCCCTGGTAAGAAGGGTATTGAAGATGGTAAATGTGAACGAGTATAAACGAAATCAGTTTTGTCCGATTATACGTGTCAGTGCTAAGGCATTTGGCGTTGGACGACGGGTTCCGATCGTAGGCAAGTACCTGAGTTAATTATGGTTAGGTTAGTTTACGCGTTCGAGATATTATTTAAAAATTATTCATAAAACGCTGCTTTTGCCGTTATTGGCTTATAGATTGCTATTTCATTTACATTAATTTCGAGCCCAATACCCAAACTATGGCACAAACCGCTGAAGACATCCGGCAACTGAATGAAAAAATACAATCTGCCGCAGGATTTGTAGACAGGATAGAAACTGAAGTTGCAAGGGCCATTATCGGCCAGCACTACATGATCAGCCGTTTGCTGATCGGATTACTGAGTAACGGTCACGTACTACTGGAAGGCGTACCCGGTTTGGCAAAAACACTTGCCATCAAGACACTCTCGCAAGCCGTTCATGCGAAGTTCAGCAGGATCCAGTTTACGCCGGACCTGTTACCTGCTGACGTGGTGGGTACACTCATCTACAATCAGCAATCACACCAGTTTGTTGTTCGCAAAGGACCCATATTTGCCAATTTTATCCTGGCTGACGAGATCAACCGTGCTCCGGCAAAAGTTCAAAGTGCATTACTGGAAGCCATGCAGGAAAGGCAGGTGACCATTGGTGATAGTACGCATAAACTTGACGAGCCATTCCTGGTACTGGCCACGCAAAACCCAATTGACCAGGAAGGCACCTATCCGTTGCCGGAAGCGCAGGTAGACCGGTTTATGATGAAGGTGATCATCGACTATCCGTCCCGGAAAGAAGAGCAAATGATCATCCGTCAGAATGTAGACGGCCTGTCTTTAAAATCTGTGAACCAGGTAGTATCCATCCAGGAGATCATTGAAGCAAGGGAACTGGTCAGAAAAATTTATATGGACGAAAAGATCGAAGGGTATATACTTGACATCGTATTTGCATCGAGGAACCCGGAGAATTTCAAACTGGAAAAATTGAAGCCACTGATCTCATATGGTGGATCTCCACGCGCCAGTATAAATCTTGCGCTTGCCGCCAAGGCACACGCCTTCCTGCAAAAAAGGGGATATGTAATTCCTGAAGACGTAAGAAGTATAGCTAAAGACGTCATGCGCCACCGAATCGGACTCACTTATGAAGCGGAGGCGGAAAATGTAAACTCGGAATATGTAATTGATGAGATTTTAAGAACCCTGCAGGTACCATAATGCTTACGACTGCTGAAATATTAAAAAAGGTCCGTGAGCTTGAAATAAAAAGCAAGAAGCTTACCACTCACCTGTTTACCGGCGAGTATCATAGTGCGTTCAAGGGTAGGGGCATGTCGTTCAAAGAAGTTCGTGAATACCAGGCTGGAGATGATACCAGGTTCATAGACTGGAATGTGTCTGCAAGGTTCGGACACCCTTACAGCAAATTGTTTGAAGAGGAACGTGAATTGACGATGATGCTGCTGGTAGATATTAGTGCCAGTTCGCTTTTCGGAACCACCCATCAGATCAAAAAAGACCTGATCACTGAATTATGCGCGGTACTTGCTTTTGCAGCCACAAATAACAATGATAAGGTGGGCGTGATATTTTTCAGTGATAAGATCGAGTTTTATATCCCGCCAAAAAAAGGCCGGGAACACGTCTTGTATATCGTCAGGGAGCTGCTAACTATGGAGCCTAAACGAAAGGGAACAGATATAAATGCGGCGGTGCGGTTTTTCAATAATAGTACGAAACAAAAAAGTATTGCATTCATCCTGAGCGATTTTATGACCGATAAATACGATGATGCATTAAGGGTTGCGGGAAACAAGCATGATGTGATCGGGATTAAGGTTTACGACAAAATGGATATGCAACTTCCCAGGATCGGGCTGGTACAGGTGCAGGACGCGGAAACCGGAATGATGCAATGGATAGACACAAATGACGCTACTGTTCAATACAACTATTCAA
>JANMMA010000113.1:0-3102 GCA_031372815.1 Sphingobacteriales bacterium | reverse complement strand
CACGCAGGAAATTTATACGGGATACTTCCCTGGCTGTCGCAGGTTTTACTATTATTCCCCGGCATGTAATGGGAAGGGGTTTTATCGCACCCAGCGATAAACTGAATATTGCCGCTATTGGCGCCGGAGGCAAAGGGATGGTTAACCTTACACAGTCCTGGAACAATGGTGCAGAAAATATTGCATTTCTGTGTGATGTTGACGATCGTCAGTCAGCCGAGGCCCGCAAAAAATGGCCCGCGGCAAAATATGTTAAAGATTACCGCGAACTGCTGGAGAAAAATAATCAGTCGATCGATGCCGTCATCATCAGTACGCCGGATCACATGCACTATGTGCAGACCATTGCTGCCATGCAACTGGGCAAACACGTATATACAGAAAAACCGCTCACTCATGATATCGCTGAAGCAAGGGCCCTGACGGATGCCGAGCAAAAATATAAAGTCGTTACCCAGATGGGTAACCAGGGAAGCAGTGGTGATGCTACCCGCAAAATAGAGACCTGGATACAAAAAGGGGTGATCGGAGACGTGCGAACGGTGCATGTATGGACCAACAGGCCAACCTGGCCTCAGGGGATACCAAGGCCGTCAATTACTGATCCCGTTCCTGCTGAACTGAATTGGGAACTATGGCTGGGTACGGCACCTGTTCGTCCTTACCATCACGCATACCTGCCGGCAACATGGCGGGGCTGGTGGGATTTCGGTACAGGATCCCTGGGTGATATGGGATGTCATTTTATTGATGTGCCGTTTCGCGCATTGAAACTCGGTTATCCTGAAAAAGTAGAGTGCAGTGTAACGGGTGTATGGACAGGTTTTTTCGAGGAAGCGGATTATTCAGAAAGTTGTCCGCCTTCTTCCAAGATTCATATTCAGTTTCCGGCAAGGGCAGATATGCCGGCCGTTGAAATGATATGGTACGATGGAGGTATCCAGCCAAAACGACCGGATGAATTAATGCCTGATGAACCGATGGGCGAAATTGATGGTG
Organism: Sphingobacteriales bacterium; assembly: GCA_031372815.1. Classification (GTDB taxonomy): domain Bacteria; phylum Bacteroidota; class Bacteroidia; order Chitinophagales; family Chitinophagaceae; genus Pollutibacter. The sequence continues at coordinate 2,103 of JANMMA010000113.1, read as the reverse complement.
GAATTATTTTTGAAGGCAGTAAGGGTAAACTGATGGCCGGTTTGTTTGGCAGGAATCCAACGTTATTGCCTACCCGCAATATGAAGGAGGCATCATTGCCACAGCCAGAAAGACCGTTGGTGCCGGGAGGATGGGACGGTCACCAGAATCAGTGGACTGCGGCATGTAAAAAAGGATGGGGTGCCTATACCAGTTCTCCTTTTTCGATGGCCGGGCCGTTGACAGAAACAGTATTGATGGGAAATCTTGCCACCAGGAGTTTCATGCTACGCGTTCCAAAAAAAGATGCGGGATATCATTTTCCCGGCAGGAAGACTTTGTTATGGGATGGCAAAAATATGCGCATAACAAATTTTGACGAGGCTAACAGGTTTATAAAAAGGGAGTACAGAAAATACTAACTTTAATCCAGCCAACCTGACAACGATATGAAGAAAAACACCCTAACCACCAGGGGTATGCGCATTGCATATCTCGAGCAAAATCCTACAGCATCGTATACCATATTTTTTGTTCATGGAAATTCAACGTCTTCTGGTACATGGAAGAAACAATTCAGCAGTGAATTATTGTCGCCCTACAGGTTAATGGCCATTGACCTGCCTGCCCATGGGGATTCGGGAGCCTCTGCGGATCCGGAAAAAGAATATACCCTGGCGGGCATAGCATCAATTTTAACAGAAGTCGTAAATCAACTGATAACGGGGCCTTACATACTTTGTGGTGTTTCGCTGGGTACAAATATCATCGCGGAAATGATTCCGTTTGGCATCGAACCAAAGGGAATACTATTTGCAGGCTCCTGTATTGCGGGGGAAGGGTTGGGGCTTGACAAGATAGCATTACCCGGTGCAGATTTATCGGTTTTTTTCAGTGACGAAGTAAATGAAGATGCAGTGACTAAATATAGAAGCATCACTTCTTTATCTCAGTATGCCGATGACCAGCAGGAATTTCTCCATGATTTCAGCAGGGTACAGGCTCCATTTCGCTCTAATTTTATGAAGTCTATTGCCAATGGAAATTTTGGTGATGAAATTGCCATTGTGAATAGCACCGTATATCCCCTTGCCTGGGTCTTCGGTGGGGATGAAAAAGTGGCTTATCCTGATTACCTCGACGAGGTAGATGTTCCTAAATGGAAAGGCCGGGTGTTCAAGATCCCGGGCGCCAGCCACTTAGTGAATATAGATCAACCCGAAGCATTTAATACTTTACTGGCTGCATTTGCAGATGATAGTTTTGGGAAGACACTTTAGAATCATATCAGTTCAAAACGGATAGCCCAGGAGATGAGTTCAGCAATATTGGCACAACCGGTTTTGGTTAGCATATTTTTCCGGTGGACGATAATAGTGTGTTCACTCAGAAATAATTTATCAGCGATAAGTTTGCTGGATAATCCGCAAGCAAGCCATTTCAAAATTTCTATCTCCCTTCGCGTCAGGATAGTATCTTGTTTATTGAGGAAATAGGTTTTCTTTAGAATAGTAGTGGCATCACCTGCGTAATCATCCCCGGTGACTTTTTCTATGAGTTGCACGGAGGTACTTGGATTTTTATAATGATCCACATTCATTGCCATACCAAGGCTTAACATTGGTTTTCCGCTTTTATCTGAACGAATGAAGGCATTTCTCTGCAGTATAGAACTGTAATTGCCTTCTTTAGTTTTAAACCGGAAATTATAGGAAAATACATATTTGCCATGTTCTTCAGGTGGAATCTTTTCAAGGAAGCTTATACGGTCGGGGAAGATACTATTGTTGTAAATCTCAAGGTCCTCTTTATGGTAGTGGTTTATCGTAAAATCAATTCCACCTCTTTCAAAATACTCCGTTTCAAACCCGACACAGGTTCTTAAGGTCTTGGAAAAGATGGTATACTTCCCCGTAGAATAATCCAACAAATAAATGAAGGGTACACTATGCCTGAATATTGGGTGGATGTTTTTTGAAAGACCGAACAGGTTTTCGATTCCCTCCACCTGTAGCAGCGAAGGATCTACGTATTGTTCACGGCGTTCATTTACATATCCCAACCAGGTGGTGTTTTTCTGGTACGACATGAGCTTAGGTTGAAAAGTTAAAATGCGGGTGCAAA
>JANMMA010000086.1:0-28080 GCA_031372815.1 Sphingobacteriales bacterium | reverse complement strand
ATTTAGCAGACCTAGTGAAAAAAAATAATCTACCTCCAAAAGTTTTTGTAATACACCGTTTTACTAAAAAAATGGTAACGAATAGTCCGCTTATTAAATTAAGACCAGAAGTACAAATAGTGATGCATATGGATGGATGGGGTGAACCAGCGAAAAAAATAGGCACTTACAAACACTTTATTTATACCGAGCCAGTGCAGTTTACAGGGTTTAAGTTATTCTATAAAAATGACCTGAAAAATCCGCCTCATCGCCTGCTTACGCCGGAAGTCCTGGTAAAGTTGAAACCTGCACCGATTTATATACAGTACCAGTAACCGTTAGATGACTTGCAAGCAGCCTTGCTTAGAAAAAGCCAATTAAAAATAAAAGTCCCGCTTCGCGGGACTTTCTTCTGGGTCAATCAAACCAGTTAATATTTACTCAGTAAGTAGCAACGTTTAAAATACTAAGTTAAAAGATAATATTCCATTCCACAAAATCTTCTTTTAAGTTTGCGTCATGCCCCTAAAAGCCAGTGAGATTATTGACCATTTCGGTTTGTTACCGCATCCCGAGGGAGGCTATTATAAGGAAACTTATCGTTCTGCAGAGGAGGTACATGAAGAATGTTTGCCTCTGAGATTCGACGGTGAAAGATTTTTTTCAACCGCCATATTTTACCTGCTCAAAGGTGCTGATTTTTCGGCATTCCATCGCATTAAAAGCGACGAGCTATGGCATTTTTATGACGGTACGGCACTGAATATTTATGTCATAGATCCACAGGGAAATTTTGAGATGATCACCCTTGGTAAGAACTTCAATTATGGGGAGACTTACCAGGCAGTAGTGAAAGCAGGGCATTGGTTCGCTGCTGAGCCTGCTGATACCGGGGGATTTTCTTTCGTGGGCTGCACGGTAGCTCCGGGTTTCGACTTCAGGGATTTTGAGATAGGACTAAAGGAATCGCTGATTTTTGAATTTCCACAACATGGAACGATCATTCAAAAACTGACAAGGGCATAAAACCTCAACTGCTGTGATACATCCGATATATCACATAAGCAATAATAATGAGTAATAAAACCGTAACCGTTGTGGCAACCGCAAGGGTCAGCTGATCGGGAATGATAAGACTATTCTTCCTGGATTTTGGATGAATTTTCTTCGTGAGCTGGCCATTGAGATCCTGTAGTATGGTGGCAATTTTTTGTTTGTCTTTCATTTCTGACAAACCTTCAACGGCATCATTAATAAAGCCGGAATCGATCATCAATTTCTCGACATCATGGGACTCTTCAGGCGAAAGTTTTCCCTGCAGGTAATCCATCAGTTTCTGTTCACTGATATGCCCGGACTTCTGTAATATGTCAAGCCATTTATCGTTCATGTTCAATACTGCGTTGCAAAATAATCTTTAAATTCCTTTTACCGTTTTGGATATAACTTTTCACCTTCATCAGCGTGAAACCTGTGTTGCTGACAATTTCCTGGTAGCTTTTCTTTTGAAGATAGAAAAGTATAATGCATCGTTTTTGTTCATCCGCAAGTTCTTCAACAGCTTCAGTCATAATCGTCAGCATTTTTTCTTTATCATAATGCCAGGATTTGCTATCATCGTCATCAGTTGCCCAAAGCATTTTTTCATTCAGGTCCTGTTTCAGGAATCCTTTATCCCTTAGCTTCATGAGGCAATAATTTTTAGCAATCGTGTAGAGCCAACTCTTAAAATATTCCACGCGGTACCTGGGTAATTCTGTGAGTACTTTTAGGAATACCTGTTGAACAGCATCTTTGGCCTCTTCTTCGTCCTTAAGGTATTTCATGCCTACGCCAAATAACAACAACGTGTACCGTTGAAGCAGTACACCGAGAAGGTCGGTCTGACCCTCTTCGTAATACCGATGCAGCAGTTCCTTGTCGGTGATCTGGTCAAGGTTGGAATGCATTAAGCAAATCTCCTGATTAATTCATGTAAAGGATGTTAAAAACGTAAAGAATCCATAAGCGGTTTACCCGCTTTAACGTTGATTTAGGTTAGTCAATTCATCGCTTATGTCGGGGGATATAATTCACGTTGGGATATTGCTCAACGAGACAACGATTATTCATGCTTATGGAAAAGTCCGGATAGACGAAATTGATAATGAAGGGATCATCAATACAGATACACGCGCCAGAACCCTTAAGCCAAGGTTGAACAAAAGACTTCTTTAGGCAACTTTTTTGTCCAGGAATAGCATTTTCAGCGATACCAGTAACAGGAAAACGGCAAATACCTTTTTAATGGTTTCCTGCGGGAGGCTTAGGGAAAATTTACTACCGAGGTAACTTCCCACTACAAAACCTGTTGCCAGGAAAGCTACGGCGCGCAAGTCCACGTATCCTTTACGGTAATAATTAATAACGCCAAACAGGGCAACGGGTAAAACAATCATCCCCAGTGATGTGCCTTGTGCTTCATGTTGTGAAAATGCAAGGAAATATACCAGGGCAGGAACGATAATGATACCCCCACCAACCCCAACCATCCCACCCATAATTCCCGCGGCTAAACCGATTATGATCAGCATAATAATGGTCTGCATAGTAAAACCGGTTTTACGTAAGGGGGGCATATGAACTTACTTGTGTGAAAATGTGTCTTTGTAGAGATCGAGGGCATCAGATACAATTTTTAATGCTGCCGCCTTGTCCTGAAAATCCTCTACTTTAACGACTTTATTTTCCAGCTTTTTATATTCTTCAAAGAAATTACGCAGTTCTAGAAAAAAATGTTTTGGAAGTTCTTCAATATTATTGATATAGTTTACGCTCGGATCCTGTGTAGCTACCGCAATGATCTTGTCATCGGCATCACCATTATCGATCATCTGCATAACGCCTACTACCTTGGCTTCAATCAGGCACAGGGCCTGTACACTAAGACTGGTAAGTACGAGGATGTCAAGGGGATCTTTATCATCACCATAAGACTGCGGAATGAAACCATAATTGATAGGGTAGTGGAAGGATGAATAAATGACCCTGTCAAGTTTCAACAAACCGCTGTCTTTATCGATCTCATATTTCGCCCTTGAACCTTGGGGGATCTCAATAACAGCATTCACAATTCGCGGAGCTGATTCGCCAGGTGAAACGCCATGCCAGGGATGAAGAACTGTAAGCATTTTATTCATTTATACAAACCTAAGCAAAAACGGTAAACTAAGGCCACGCTATCAGTGGTGATACAAAATTACTTTACCGTTTATAGTTATTTAGCAGTCCAATAATCAATAACGAGCACTTTATCAAGGAAAGGTTTCAATACATCACCAAATGCTTTGTGTTCGGGATGGGGGAGATAAACTTCCCGGTCTTTCTCAGTATTGAAACTCAGGAAGAAACAATGGGTAAAACCCTGGTTCAGGTTTTCGGGACTATTGTTTGTACCCCATTCAAAACCTTTGATCTCTTTGATTTTTAAAGGAAGGCCGCGGAATGCGTTTTCTACTTTTCTAATGTCCTCAGCAGAAGTACCCGCTTTGAATGAAAACAATACCACATGCCTGAGCATTTTTTGCTCTTGTGCCTTCTGTGCCATACTTGAAGATGCTAAAACTGTCAGGATAAATAACGAGCAACATAATTTCTTAATCATAGGATTATTTTTTAGTTGTATTGCCAATATAGCGTTCAAAAAATTCCCAGGTCCTGAGCATTTGGTCGATCCTTTGCCTGTTGTTACCACTTCTGGTGATTTCATGGGTTGCGCCTGGATGCCTTACATACTCAACAGCCTTGCCCTGTATTTTCAGGCTTTTATAAAACTGTTCACTGGAAATAATGCCTGTACGCAAATCATTCTCACCGTGAAAAATGATCATTGGTGTCTGGACGTTCTGTACATAATTAATGGGCGACTCCCTTTCTATCACAGCCAATGATTCTTTGTCCCATGGATAGCCACCGAAATAATTGGGTACCAGTCGCCATGCATTACCTTCCCCCATAAATGTACGGAGATCATAGACACCTCGTTGTGCACAAGCTGCTTTAAAACGATTCTCATGGCCAACTATCCATGCGGTGAGGTATCCGGCGTAAGATCCCCCGGTAACTACAAGTTTTGATGTGTCTGCCCAGCCTTCTGCAACAGCTTTGTCTAAAGCAGTAAGAACGTCGCTGGTAGGTCCGGCACCCCAATCTTTTATATTGCCCCGTAAAAATGCTTCCGTATACCCTCCGCTTCCCCTTGGATTACAATACACTACGCCATATCCCTTACTGCAGAAATATTGGTATTCATGCCACATTGAACTTTCACCAGGCCCCCACATGGCTGATGGGCCACCATGTATTTCAAGAATCATGGGGTACTTATTGCCTGGCTGGTATTGGGAAGGTTTCATTACCCAGTATTCAACTTCCTGCCCTCCGGAATTGATGAAACGATGTTTTTCGGGTATGCTAAGCCGTTTGGACATTAGCCAACTGCTATTTAGGGCAGTGACCACACGTACATTTTTAGCGCTGGCATCTGCAAGGTATAATTCAAAAGGAGATTCCAGATTGGTTTTTGAAAAAACCATTTTGTCGGCTTTTGTGTCATATCCACCAACGCCTTCATCTGTTGAACTGAGGGCTGTAATTTTTTTTGTGGCTACCTCCAGCCTGTTCAGGATAATACCTCCGTTGGAAGGTGACGTGAAATAGAGGTATTTATTATTGGCCGACCAGTTCATTGATTGTTTCACCCTGTCATAAGGAATAACGACTGCGTCGCTACCCGGCTGCAGCATTCTTATTTCTAACGCAGCAATAGCCGCAAATTCAGTTTTGCCTTTTGTATAGGCGATCCATTTTCCATCACGGGATACCGTTGTATTGGCAAATGCCTTGTCTTTTTCTGCCGCTATCTTTTTAAGTCCCATGCCATCGGTATTCACCTGCCAGATCTCTGACTCCAGGATACGGTCAGGCATACGCGTTGAGTCAATAATAGTTTCAACAATAATCGTGTTATCTCCCGCGAACTGGTGATTTCGAAATGAATAAAAACCGGATGTAACGGCAACGGGCTTGCTTTCCGCAATTATGCCCGTAATAAAAATATGGTTGATATTATATTCGCCGGAGGTGGCGGATTCTTCCTGAAATTGCAATTTGGTGATCACTTTTGCTTTTTTGTCCGCTTCATTTTTAGCGAGGTAAGCCCTCACCTCATCAAGGGTTCCATTGGCATCTGGCCTGGCTCGTGAAGACAATATAAATTGGTTATCCTGTCCTGGTTTTTCCATTGGAAATGACGGAATTTTTTTCAGTGGGTTGAGTATTGAATCATTGGCATATTCCCTCATACTCATTCCTGAACTGAAAGCTATTTTCGTTCCATCGGGACTCCATATGGGATTTGATGCACCATATTTTGCTTTTGTCAGTTGCCGTGGCTCACCGCCTACAGACACGCTGAGCAGAAATATCTGTGGTTTGCCATCGGTATTCCTTACAAAGGCCAGCGTGTTTCCATCCGGACTCAAGGCAGGCTGTGAAGCACCTTCTTTTGAATAAGTTATCTGAGCCGGACGGGCATTGGCATCCGTCTCAACCATCCAAATCTGGGATTGATATACAAAGTCGTCCGGTGCCTTTTCATCCGGTATTACCGATGTTACGGTATACACAGCGCGCTTACCATCATCGGAAAGCCTGACCGGGCCAATACTTTTCACTTTCAATAAATCGGTAACCAGGATGGGCTCATTACCTTTTTGTGCGAACGAAAATGAATGCATAACAGCCATCATGGCAAACAAACAAACGTATTTATGAAGCATTGACCGAATAACGATGAACATATTTTTTACTTTATCACGGAAGATAAGTGTAAAGAATCGATTTTTCGGGCAGCAGCATTGTCTCAGAAATTGAAAATAAGTTTTACGCAGATGTTTCTTCCCATTCCAAAAATGCCCAGGCGGCCGGAAGGTGAGCTACCATAATACTCAAAATATTTAAGCCTGCTAAGGTTCGACTGATACGTGATATCGAAAATATTATTGGCCTGTACCTGAAATTCAAGTGTATGATGTTTATTGTAACCAATGCTGGAATGAAGGGAGATATTAACCAGTGAATAACCAGTGGTAAAGGTTTCTGTTTCGTTCAATGCAAGATATCTTTGCTGGCTGGCATTAACATCAAATTCGATGTTTACACTGACTGCTTTGACAACAGGAGATTTTAGCTGAAAATCCTGATGAACACTGGCCAACCACTTTAAAGGTGGCATCAACGGAAGGTATTCGCCGTTTAGACCTTTGCCCCGGACATCATCACTGCGACTATATCCATAGATCAGTGAAAAGGCATTGTTGAAGGAAAATCCCCTGATCATTTGTGGATGAATTCCCAAGGTCGCTTCCATTCCGTAAAGTTGTGCAGCGGACTGCTGGTACTGATAAGTTTTATTGCCTTGCGCATTGACTATTGAATTACCATTGTTATCTGTCAGGGCGGCTAAATATATATATTGGTGGATATTATTGTTGAAAAGGCTAACCGATGCATTGATGGTATTGTCGCGATATTCTGCTCCTATATCGGCCTGTAGATTAAACTCGGGCTTAAATTCACGGTTTCCGAGATATATTATATGCGCCCCCGGGTCGAGACCGTTGGAGGCGAACTCAGTCATGCTGGGCGCCCTGTAACCCCTACCGATATTGGCTTTTACACTGATTTTGTCAGATAATAAAAAGGTGGTACCTAGACTCAATGATACGCCTTTGAAATTTGTATTGAAAGATGGGAACTGGAGATATGCACCTGCCGTATCAGGCAAAAAGGCTTGCATAGTAAAGCCAGTTGACGGATTTGTACGGGTGAAAAAATCATGGCCACGAAGCTGTCGTCTATCATAACGCGCCCCGCCACTGATGGTCCATTTTTTATTCCTCCATTTGGTAAAAACAAAAGCCCCTGCATCAGATAGGGTATAATCAGGAATGGGAAAATCTGTTGCGTTTTTATTTTTATTCTGCTGATGCATGCCATTAAAACCTGCAGTGAATTCTGTATTTCTGAGAATATCAATATTATAACGAAGTGAATAATTTAAGGTATTCAGGTAAACCAACATTCCGGGCTGCGACGGTTGGGTTGGATGATTGTATTCAATTCGCCTGTTTTGCTGAAAGGCAAGCATGCCGTCCAATTCACCTTTGCCTGCTGCATAATGGTGATTGCTGAACAACCGGTAATGACCAATGTGCTGGTGAAGTGGACTTAATGCATAACTTGTAAGGTCGTGACCAGATAACAGGGGCCGGTTTTTAACATCATCATTTGATCCTTCTGCGATCTGTTTTGTAAACGCCCTGGACAAAGAATCCCTGCTCCCGTCGGGAATTCCCTGCAGGTTGTTGTAAAGGCTAACGTTAAGATCAGAATGTCCTGATCCTTTTGAATATCGTATAGAACCCGATGCATTGGTTTCCCGAAAACCTGTATTATATACCCTGCCGTCTACTGCATTATGATAATTCTTTGCGATGCGGAACGACCCCCTCAGCGCATATGCCCAGTGTGGTGAAGACCTGGTTAACAAGAAGCCATTCCCCAGTAAAGCGTTGTTGCTTTGATATTCAGACAAGATTCGTCCATGAATTTTTTTATCCTGTTCGCGGGGCATGGTGGACATGATGCTCACTACACCCGCGGTGGCATCAGATCCGAACATCAAACTTGCGGGACCCTTGATCACCTCACCTTTTTCAATATTATAAATGTCTGCTTCCAACCCATGCTCATCACCCCATTGTTGTCCTTCCTGCCTAACGCCATCGTATAGTGTCAGTACCCGATTGTAGCCAAGCCCCCGAATAAAAGGTTTAGAAACATTTGGTCCGGTGTTCACAGCGCTAAGCCCCGGGACATTTTTGACTAGTACATCGATGATATTATTTTCAATGGCCTGGTCAAGTGATTTTTTGGAAACTACGACTACCGCTACAGGGTTTTCCCTGGCTAATGTTGCACGCGACACGCCTGTAACAATTACTTCGCTAAGCAACTCCTGCAAAGGCATTAGACTAATCTGGTAATACCCATTATTATCTTTCAAAACAAGGGTGTCTGATCTGTAGCCAATCGCAGAAACAATGATTTCGATAGGCTGGATTTTTTCAGGCATTTTCAGCCGGAAATTTCCGTAGCCGTCTGATTGTGTACTGCCGCTGGCGTGAAGCCTGATGGTAGCGGAGGAAATGAACTGGTTATTGGATGCGTCTCTCACCTGTCCGCTGATTTCCCGGAACTGGGCAATAAGCGTTAAAGGGAGAAAGGTCATTATTCCGACCAGCCTGATATAGTAAAAAGGGATTGTCACGCTTTAATGTTCACGGTCCAAAGATAAAATGTTAGACGAATCTAACAAATAAAAGTAAAAATAAAATATTTATGTTTTAGACACCATCTTTTTTGGTATTTTTCAGCCGTCAAAGCAAACAGGCGAAACTATGATACATAATTCTTTTACGGAAGAGAACTACCTGAAAACGCTATATATCCTGTCGGCCGGGCATGGGGAGGTCAACGTGAATGAATTATCCAAAGAACTGGGTATAAAGATGCCTACGGTAACCAGTATGATGAAGAAACTGGCGGAAAAGAAATTTGTGCATTATGAGCCATATAAACCTCTTCGCTTAACGGAAAAAGGAAAAAAGGAAGCCGGACTGATCATACGCAAGCACAGGCTAACGGAAATGTTTTTGGTTGAAAAAATGAACTTTGGATGGGAGCAGGTGCATGATATTGCTGAACAGATAGAACATATACAATCCGCCGAACTTTTTGAAAAGATGGACGAACTTCTCGGTTTTCCAAAAATAGATCCTCATGGTTCACCGATCCCGGATAGAAACGGAAAGATGGCATGGCGGTCTTATGAAAAACTCAGTGAATGTAAAATAGGAGAGTCAGTAAAGCTTTCTGCAGTGATCAATACCTCGTCTGAGTTTTTAAAGTTTCTGAACACCAGGGAGCTTCTACTGGGTACAAAAATTAAAATAAAATCGATAGAAACTTTTGATCGGTCTATGGTGATCAGCTATGGGAAAAGGAACAGTGAATCTATCAGCCATGTGGTGAGTGAACGCCTGCTGGTAGAAAAACCGGCCTGATTATTTACCCTCCCGGAAGCTGTAAACGGTTAGTGCATAAGGTAAGGATATATATTAGTCATTTGCCCGCCCAGAAGCCTGCAAGCGCAGCGCTGATGCCCAGGAACATACTGGCCACAATATATACAACAGACAGGGGCGTGTGGCCATTCCTGATCAGCATAATATTTTCGTATGAAAATGCCGAGAACGTTGTATAACCACCACAAATTCCCGTGATCAAAAACAGTAGTGCTGAATTAGTCAGCCATTCCTGTTTAACAGAGGCACCATAAAAATAACCAATGAGGAAACTTCCGGTGATGTTTACCAGCAGGGTTGCTAGCGGAAATGGATAGCTGAAGATTTGAGCTATGCCCCGGTTGACAAGATACCTGGCGATACCACCTATTGCGCTTCCGGCTCCGACAAGGGCAATTTCCTTAATCATTCAATGGGAAGATTTCCTGAAAAAGTATATTTAAAATCAACCCACCATTCACCATCTTTTTTAACTACTTTGATATCCACGGGTTTCTTACTATACGAATTTGCGTAGTTGATAATCTGGACCGTATCGCTAATAGTTTCAATCTTATTAATGATGATATTGGCGGCTTTAAGACCCTGTAGTTCTTCAGCAGGCCTTTTCTTCATGTAGTCTGTATACCTTTTGTAAATGCGGAAGTCCTCTTCTTCAGGCAAGATATACAGTTCGCCTTTTTTATAGTCGCCATCGAGCACAGCCCTAATGAACTCTCTTCCGGCATCCAGGCCATCTTCCGGTTTTTTGAAACCGACGGGGTTACAGGAAGCCAGCAGGCAACAAAGGGTTACAAATAACAGGACAATCTTATGCTTCATATAAAGCCGGAAGGTAGGATTTTTCCCGCTTTAGTGCAGGTCAGGTTTGACTGACCTGAGCATAAAAATGCGAAGCTGGATAAACCAGCTTCGCAGAACTTTCATGGGTCAGTATTTACAATTTTTATAATCTATCGTTCATTTCACGCTGCTCTTTGTCGTAGGCCCTGATAATCGCTTTAACCAGGCGGTGGCGGACAACGTCTTCTTCATCCAATTCAATGTGCGCAATGCCATCAATATTTTTCAGGATGCGAATGGCTTTTTCCAATCCGCTACGCTGGTTTTTAGGAAGGTCAACCTGCGTAAGGTCACCGGTAATGATCGCTTTGGCGTTGGCGCCTATACGCGTAAGGAACATCTTGATCTGAAGTTCTGTTGCATTCTGAGCTTCATCCAGGATAATATATGCGTGGTCAAGTGTACGGCCTCGCATATAAGCAAGCGGTGCTATCTCTATAACCCGGGTGCTCATATAATAGCCGAGTTTGTCGGCCGGAATCATGTCATCAAGTGCATCGTACAGAGGCCTCAGATATGGATCAATCTTTTCTTTCAGGTCCCCGGGCAAAAAGCCAAGGCTTTCTCCGGCTTCCACTGCAGGACGCGTAAGAATGATTTTCTTTACCATCTTATTTTTCAACGCCCTTACTGCAAGGGCAACTGCTGTATAGGTCTTACCCGTACCAGCCGGACCGATGGCGAATATGACATCATTTTTGTCAGAAGCAGAGACCATCCTTTTCTGGTTTGCCGTACGGGCCCTCACCGACTTGCCATTCGGTCCAAAAACAAGAACGTCATTCGGATTCCGTTCGATAAAATTATCAACGGTTTCTGCATCATCACCACCAAGGATCTGTTCAAAATAATTTTCACTTACATGACCGTTCCGCTCCAGGTATTGAACAAGCATTTCGATTTTCTCTTTTGCTGTTTCAATCTGCTCCGGTGCACCGCTAAGTTTTATCTGGGTGCCGCGACTTAAAATTTTTAATAAGGGGAACTTCTTTTTGAGGAGGTCAAGTTTGCCGTTGTTAACGCCAAAAAATTCAATAGGGTTAACGGTTTCGAGGTTAATGATTGTCTCAGTCAATGCACATCCGGTTTAATATTCGTTAATAGGGTACCTTAATGAACTTATTTCATCCATCTTCTCAAATATAAAATATTGCTGTCCAATTTCCACCATCTTATTTATTAACAGTCTGTTAGTAAATCACTATTCAGAACGAAAAACAAAGAATAGTCATTCATCATAGACAAATTCTATACCTATTAATCGTCTTCAAATGTCATACCATCACATCAATAATTGCTAATGAATAGTTAACTCAGAAACGGACGAGAAGTTTAAGATTTACAAGACGAGGGGTAAGCCGGTTCGGCATGGCAAATACAGTATTGGAGTAATCTTTTATCAGCAAATAAGAAATCGTGTTGCGCCGATCAAGCAGGTTGAAAACCTCCAAGCTCAACCAGATATTTTCGAGGTCGCGAAAGGGACTATGACTTCTCCTGTTTCCTTTTTCTACATCAAGGAGTAAAACGCTAAACCCAATATCCGCCCTGATGTATGGATCGATGATCAATGCGTTTCTGTACTTTGGAGAATTAGGTAAATTATAGGGCATATCAGAACCGAAAAGAAGATTGAGGTGTACTTTAAAATTTTTATTGGTGCTTAGATAATCCTGGAAGAACATACCAAATGTTATCCTCCGATCGGTTGGTCTCCGTAACCATCCAATATCAACACGAGCACTATCCGCTATGGTCTGGTCTTCCGTATCCGCACCGATCACTTCTCCATCGCCGTTCAGGTATTGCGTATAGTAATCATTGTCGAGGTTTTCCCGGGTCTGCATGATTCCCAAACTGATCCAGCTTTCTGCATCTTTCACCCATTCGCCAACCAGCCTCATTTCTACACCTGCTGCGTAGGCTTTTGCCATGTTTTCACCGTAATACCTTAGCCTCACATTGTCAAGGTCATAGGGAACTACGTTTGTCATGTTTTTATAATAAGCCTCTGTGCTAAACCTCATTGGCTTACCCCAGGCGAGGAACTGGTAGTCTGAACCCAACACTACCTGCCAGCTATTTTGTGCCTTCAATGACTCATTTATAGTGCCATCATATCTCCGTAACTCTCGGTAAAATGGCGGCTGTGCATATGCACCTGCTGCAGCTTTCAGGATAAGGTCTTTACTGCCTTCAGGCTTCCAGGCAATTTGTGCCCTGGGCGATAACAGGAACTGCTGATTTAATGTATTGTAATTGAATCTCAGCCCATAGGAAAGAGTGAGATTCTGTGATTCATTAAAAGCAACATTATCCTGTATGAAACCGGAAAGTTTATTGATGTCCAGGTCAGCCGTGGATTTCAGGACACTGGATAGATTGAGCTGGTCAGGATTATACGGAAGTGAATACCCCGCAGAATCGTGCCGTTCCCATTCATTCAGTTTATCCTGGATCAGTGTTTTTTCTGCTTTCAGTCCCCACTGAAATAAATGTCTCCCATGGTTAAGTTGTCCTGCGTGTGCTATCGCCCAGTCCTCAATATTCAGTTGGTTTCGGGCATATCGCTGGTCTACCCCGGCACCCAATGGATTGGTAATTTGTCCGAAAGTGGACTTACTCTTATCAAAATCACGTTCGCCGAAAAGATAGGCCCCTGAGATGTCGTATTTTTCAGATTCGTCATTCTCGAATCTGCTCAGCATCCATTTTAACCGCAATTTAGGGGTTAACTGTTGGGTGGCTGCCAGGCCAATCATATCTGTACTGTACCTGTCTTCTTCCCTTCCTTCAAAATAGGTGTCGATGCCAATGTTGGCGCTGTATAAAGGGGAAAATACGGAGGATGTCAGTTGAGAAAATTCAGGAACCAGGGTAAATTTTGTGCGGCTGATATTAACCAGCGCTTCGAGCTGCCATTTTCGGTTAACCTGATACGTTAGTAACGATTGCAGGTCTGTAGAGGTGGGAATATAGCTTCCTTTGGTTTCCTGGGAACTAAGCAGGCTTTTGTTTGACCTGTTGCGTATACCCAGGAGATAAGTAAGTTTATTGTCTTTACTGCTTCCTTCCACATGGAAGCCTTGTTCAAGCAGGCTTATATACGCAGAACCGCCAAACTTTTTAGGTTTTTTATATTGAATGTCGAGCACACTGCTCATTTTATCGCCATATCGTGATTGGAACCCGCCGTTATAAAAGCTGACACGGCCGGTTAGTTCTGGGTTGATAAAGCTTAATCCTTCCTGCTGCCCGCTTCGTACCAGGTAAGGGCGGAACACTTCGAAATCGTTCACATAAATCAGGTTCTCATCGTAATTTCCACCCCTTACAGAATACTGCGAAGTCAGTTCATTGTTGGACCCAACAAAAATTTTGATCAGGCTTTCAATACCACCGGTTGGCGAAGGAATCACCAGGGCATTTTTAGGGTTTACCCTGATCAGTCCAACTTCTTTTCTTTCGGGCTGTACTGACACAATAACTTCTTCGAGTGTCTTGGTACCTTTTTCCATGCGGATTACCACGCGTTCCTCTTCATTCGTACTGAGGTAAAAATTCCGCTGTTCCGTTTTATACCCCGATGAACTGAAGATCAGCGCAACGGCACGCTCTGAAGGCACGGAAAGAGAAAAGGTTCCGGAATCAGACGTAGTAATGCCTGTCTGGCGGCCAAGGATCATAACGGAGACCTTTGCCATGGCAACTTCGGTCTCATCGATTACTTTACCCCTAATGGTACCAGATTTTTTCTGGGCAAATGCGGGGTTGCCTGTTACAAGAATTATGGAAATAAAGATAGCAGTGAAAAATCTCATCCGTCAGTAAACGGTTTGTTAATCAGCAATATTACAGACGTTTACCATGAAACCGATGATTTTAACTTTATTCCCGGTTTTTGGGGTAAAGGAGACAAATATTACAGTGCTTATAAGGATAGAACCTTATTTGTTATTAATTTAATTGTCCAAATCTGATTCATGGGAAAGACAATTTTTTTCATCATTCTTATCGTGGCCTCGTCTTGCAACTCTGCAGTAAAGGAGGTTTCATCCAACCAGGATACTATGCAAAACAAAGTTTATAAGGATACCGGTTCCATCGAGATAATGGACCCTTCTCTATTGTCTATCCTGGACTCTTCTGCTAAAATTGAGATCCTGGCAGAAGGATTTAAATGGACCGAAGGACCCCTATGGATTGCCGATAGTGCATTCCTGCTGTTTTCAGATATTCCGCCCAATACCATATTCCGCTGGGACGAAATGAAAGGGGTATCTCCATATTTGTTTCCATCCGGATATACCGGAACCATACCACGTGAAGGAGAACCCGGGTCAAATGGATTGATCCTGGATCAACAGGGTAAACTTGTTTTATGCCAGCATGGAGATCGGAGGATGGCACGTATGGATGCACCCATTCTACTACCGTCACCAAAATTTATGACAATCGCTGACAGGTACCAGGGTAAAAAACTAAACAGCCCCAATGACGCGGTATACCATAGCAATGGCGACCTCTATTTCACCGATCCGCCTTATGGACTTGTCAATAATGTAAATGATACTTCGAAAGAACTGGATTTTCAGGGTGTGTTCAGGGTTTCAAAAAACGGAGCAGTAGAATTACTTACAAAAGAACTTAGCCGGCCTAATGGAATTGCCTTTTCACGGGATGAGAAAAAGCTCTATGTGGGCAACTCAGACACGAATAAAATATGGATGCAATATGATGTGACTACAAATGGCGAAATTACTAATGGAAATATTTTGTATGATGCTTCGGCTGACAAAGATCCTGGAGCACCGGATGGAATGAAAGTGCATTCATCAGGAAACATTTTTGCCTCAGGACCAGGCGGCATCCTGGTGTTATCGCCACAAGGAAAACTACTTGGAAAAATCAGGGTAGGGGATGTATGTTCAAACTGTGCGTTCGACAAAGACGAAAAATATCTTTATATAACAGCTAACCACTGGCTTGTAAGGGTAAAGCTTAAGTAATAAATCCAACTTCTTCATGCGCCCGCAAAATTCCTTTTCACTTCAATCCCAAAGCAGCGACACAGCGCTATGGTTTCAAATGCATCTTACCAATGCTTGCTTTATCAACCAGTTTTCGATCCATCAGTTCCGGACGTTTTCCACCTTCCGCAAAAAGTTTAGCCTGATCGGCATAAAAGCTGCTCATGAAATAGCCAGACTGCCCTGTAGGGTTAACACTATAAGCCATTCCCGGGTTACCTAAATCCACAATTCTTCTTAGTGCGGGTCCATAGGTTACAGGATATTTTCCTGTTGAGTCAAGTGCAAAATCGAGGTTATTAATGGTTTCTCTTCCGCCGTTAACCGGAATGGGCCCAACATTAAAAAATTTCCCGATTACCGGCAATATTCCCAAGGGATGCTTGTGCGAAATACTGTGAACGTTTTTCCAGGCCCATCTTGAATGGTCATGACCAAGATCACGATTGATTTGCATAGCGGCTTCATTTAGTGATGAAGTGAGTATTCCACTGCGCGATTCACGATCTTTTGTATTGACATTATCCCACCATTTAGAGCTATCGTTTAATAAAAAAGATTTGCTGTTTCTTTTCAATGATACAGTGGATTCAAAAGCTTTGAACGAAGCATTGCCTAATTCATCCTGAAATGCTTCAACATATATATTATGCAGAAATCGATAATATACTGTTGGTTCAATATTATTCAATTCATGCATACCGTTCCATGACATTAAAACGGTGTAGGCATCTTTACCTTCCGGGCTTAACTTATCCTGGTTTACTGAAGGCAATATCTGTTTCAGAAGATTTTGATACGCGGGGGTTTGAACATCATTCGCAATGTTGCGGCAATCTTCTTCCGTCCAGTCATTTTTATCCTTGTAAAGAAGTTGCTCTAATCGTTCGGCCCTGGTGGATGCAACATAGTAACCGGCCACCAAACCCTTGCCCATATTACCAGGTTGGTTATTTGCCGTGTATATGATACCGTTAGATGGATTGATGATCTGCGGATTGTCTTTGAAATCGAGCCATCCAGTTGGATCATCCTCGCCCGTGGAACCATTGAGAATGACCTGCGGATTGACCCTGGCAGGCCGGATGGGAATTTTTCCCGCTGCCCACCATCCAATATTTCCGGCGGTATCTGCCCACATAAAATTTAGCCCTGGTGATGTAAGCGGTGCAACTGCTGTTGCAGCTTCGTACACATTGCCTGCGTGACTTAAATCATAAAAGACCTGCATGTGCTTTGAAGGGAACTCATTATATACCCACCACAATGCAATGGGATCAGCGTAGCCGTCGGCATCATCCATCACACCGTTCATGATATACCCATGCCTTGATTTTTTAACTTCAAGAATGTGGTCTTCTTTGCCTTTTATTTTAATGATTTCTTTCCTTATTTTCAGGTCTTCCCAATGATCCTTATACCATACCTGGTTGGCATTTTGCGGATTTTGTTTCTCACGAAAAAAATCTGCATCATCATTTTCAAACATCGTTATTCCCCATCCCCCTTTATCTGAATGTGCAAGCGCCGGAACTGGTGTTCCGGCCAGGAAACTGCCATAGAGCCTCAAGCCCGGACATTCCAGGTTGGCTTCGTACCATACGGAAGGTTGTGCAAAAGCAATATGTGTATCATTAGCCAGAATAGGCTTACCTGACTTTGTTTTCTTTCCTGAGATAACCCAGCCATTAGATCCCAGGAATGGCGGATAAAATGCATTATTACTGATATTGTCAACTTCATTTGCAATGGCCGTTAATTTTTCAGCCGGACCTATCAGACCTTTAGTTCTTTCACTGCCCTGTACAGGTATCTTAAAACTACTGTCTGGCCAGTTATCCATTACGTCTTTCAGGTAGTCATTGCCGAGTTTCTCCATAATGTAAGTGGCCACAGCTTCCGTTTTGAAAGCACCCACGAACGTATATCCCATATATCCCGCAATGATCTCTACATCTTCAATGGTGAAAGGTGTTTTGGGTATCCCTGCCAGCGTAAATTCTACGGGTGTCTTTCCATTTTTTATATATTCATTTATGCCCTTCACATAAGCATTGGTAGCCTTTACAAAGGGCGCGTTAGGATCTTTATACACTTCGGCAATAGTAGACTTTGCGTGCTCCCTGAAACTAAGCAGCCGGAAAAATCTGTCTGACTTTAGTGCCGGTTGGCCAAAAAGTTCCGCTAATCGGCCATCAGCCAATCTCCTTAATACTTCCATTTGGAACAACCTGTCCTGCGCGTGAACATAACCGAAAGCATAAAAAAGGTCCTCTTCATTTTTCGCATATATATGCGGAACACCATAATTATCATAAACCACTTCCACCTCTGCTGTAAGGCCTGTCATCTTCACGGTCGCATTTAAGTCCGGCTTCAGGTATTGCAGGTATATAAATATCCCCAGTACAATTACCACTAAAAATACAACCAGTCCAAGCAGTGCGCGTTTAACCAATTTCATATTCAAACATGTGGATGATTAATAATGTGTGGGTACTAAAGTATACATTATCATCTGAATCTGCATTACACTCCATATGAATCATTTATTATATTCGTTCATAACCACTGAGATATGCAAACCATAGCAACTGTACTGATCACGATTATTGCCATTGAACACCTGTATATTCTATGGCTTGAGATGTTTGCCTGGGAAACACAGGGCAAAAAAGTTTTTCGTGGGTCGATGCCCGCAGAATTGTTTAAGCCAACTAAAACACTGGCTGCAAACCAGGGTTTGTATAACGGGTTCCTGGCATCCGGTCTGATTTGGACATTCTTCATTGATGACCAGGCTTGGAAGACAAATATTGCCATATTCTTTCTTTGTTGTGTTATTGTCGCCGGCATTTATGGGGCTGTTACAGCAAGTAAAAAGATATTTTTTATTCAGGCCCTTCCGGCCATTATTGCATTGGCAATCATAGTGATCAATACAAAAGCAATATAGATTGCTAACACTTCGTTAGTTCTAGATTGAATATTGGCAGATGATGCACTTCATTTACGGTTAAACGTAAGTAAGGTTAGCAGGTCTAAGCTCCTAAACCGATCCATGAAATATTTTTGCCTGGCAGTATCAGTATTGATCTTTTTCGCTTCCTGTAATAAAGAAGACTCACCATCGACGGTGCCACCACCGCCAACGGTTGCTTATTTCCCGCCTGTGACCGGAAATGACTGGGCAACTACTACACCTTCATCCCTTGGATGGAATGAAGCCGAACTGGCTAACCTGTATACCTACCTGCAACAAAAGAATACCCGCGCATTCATCATCCTGAAAAATGGAAAAATTGTTGCGGAAAAATATTTTGGAAGTTTTACGGCCGACAGTAACTGGTATTGGGCATCGGCAGGTAAAACCATGACCGCGATGCTAATGGGTATAGCACAACAGGAAGGACTGCTTAATATAAATGACAGGAGTTCCAAATACCTTGGAGTGGGGTGGACATCACTTCCGCTTGCCAAAGAAAATCTAATCACAATAAGGCACCAGATTACCATGACCACCGGCCTTGACGACAATGTTCAACCCGACAATGATTGCACTTCACCTTACTGTCTTGTATACAAGTCAGATGCCGGTACCAGGTGGGCTTATCATAATGCTCCCTATACATTACTTGATAAAGTCATTGAATCCGCTTCGTCAGGTACGTATAACAGCTACTTTCAGAAAATGATCAGGGATAAAACAGGAATGAACGGATTGTGGATCCGGACCGGATTTAACAATGTGTACTACAGCAATGCAAGAAGTATGGCGAGGTTTGGATTACTTATGCTTAATAAAGGCAAATGGGACCAGACCGTTGTACTTGGCGATACATCATACCTGAATAGCCAGACTAATACTTCTCAGAATTATAATCCGAGTTATGGTTACCTGACCTGGCTTAATGGAAAGCCGGGTTATATGTTGCCAACGCTTCAGAATGTATTTAGCGGTCCGATGATCCCCACCGCTCCGGCAGACATGTATTCGGCGCTGGGTAAAAATGACCAGAAAGTTTATATGGTTCCTTCGCAGCAACTGGTGGTCATAAGGATGGGTGATTCTGCGGGTAATAGTCAACTGGCTTTATCCAGTTTTGATACAGAGCTCTGGGGCAAACTTAAAACAATCATTCAATACTGAAATATCAGTGCAAATTCATTTGTATTAATTCCGATATTCCGTTATTCTTTTTTTTATTAATTCTTTGTCTCAATAGTGATGTCCTGGCAGAAAATCCTGACATTATGTTGCGTATTTGTTCCAATTGGCGAGTGCCTAATTTGTTATGGCGTTTAAAATTATCCAAATGTCTTAGGATGACAATGTAATCATGCCATTTACCTATGAGATCCTGTAACTGGTTAATTTGTTTATAGGCAATTTTTGCATCAGGTTGGATAACTTCAATATTATAGAAAAATTCCTTTAATAACATCCTGAGTTGATGGATAGAGGATGTACTCAGTTTTGCAACAGCCATTTTTTCCATACACCTGGACCTGAGTTTATTTAAATATTCAGTGCAGTTTATTTTATTGATGTCTTCCACATACGGCAGAATTTTCAAATGCCTTGTTTCGAGGCTGGCTTTAACCTGGTTTTTAGTTTGCAGATAAATCTTTTTTTTCTCAAGCCTCTGTGTCCTTAAATCGCCAAGATATTTCTCAGCGAAAAGGTTATGCTTTAATTTTTTCATCGCAACTTCTTCCAACTGGATTTCCCGTACTTCTCCAGCCGTTGATGCCAATAATTTATAAGGGTGCCAAACCCTTTTTCTCGGGAATTCATCAGAGCACATTTTTACCATCCTAAGGACGGCATTCATTTTCTTTATTTCTACCCGAAGATGGTGGAAATATGAAGCGGTATGTATACCCGATAGCTGGTTAGCTAATTCGAATATTCTTTCCGCCCTTTTTTTAACATGTTGACCATATGCCGCTACGATATTCACAGTGCAAAATTACATAGAGTTGTGTCCCGGCAGTATTATCCTTTTTCCAGTTACAGCGTCTACATCCAAATGGTGATTTGCAGATCAGGAAATTTTTTTGAGGGCGGAGATGATTGCCGAAGGATCGGAGGAACTGAACACAGTATTTCCGGCAACAAGCACATGAGCGCCTGCCCGAACTATTTCCTGTGCATTGTCAAGGGTAACGCCTCCGTCAATTTCAATAAGCACAGGAAGTGCTTTTTCATCAATCATATGGCGAAGCTGCCTGATTTTGTCAAGTGTCCTGGGAATAAATTTTTGGCCGCCAAACCCGGGATTTACACTCATCATGCATACCACATCAATATCTTGTAGAACATCGACGAGTTGGTCCACCGGAGTGTGCGGGTTGATGGCAACGCCGGCTTTCATACCAAGGGCCCTTATTTGCTGGATATTGCGATGAAGGTGGCGGCAGGCTTCAATATGAACGGAGAGGATATCTGCCCCGGCTTTTTTAAAATCTTCTGCATATTTCCCCGGTTCCTCAATCATAAGGTGCACATCACAAACCTTGTTGGTAGCTTTCCTGATGGCCGAAATGACAGGCAGGCCAAAGCTTATATTGGGAACAAAACATCCATCCATCACATCAAGATGAAACCAGTCGGCCTCACTTTCATTCAACATTTTACATTCTTCTCCAAGCCTAAGGAAATTTGCTGATAGCAGGGAAGGGGCAATAATTGGCATAGGCCGCAAATATAACAAAATATCGAGCCGTCGTGGGTCTCCTCATTTCAGTGCTTCATACTTTTTTTGCCAGTCGGCCGCTTCCCCTTTATTTCCCAGTCCCATATAACACTGACCTATCCAATAATAGAGTTCGGGGTTGTTGTTCACTATTTTAAAAGCCTGTTGAAAAGTTTTCAATGCCGCATTATAGTCTTTACGGTCATAGAGGATAATTCCTTTTTCTATATAAGCATCGATAAAAGTGTAATTGAATAAAATGGTGCTATCAAAAGCCCGGAGTGCTATATCGTCCTGCTGAATATTGGAATAATATAACCCACGGATATATTTTGCCCTTGTTTTGATCATATCGTCCTTCACTAAAGCCAGGCTGTCAGTGATTACCAGGGCCCCTGGATTTTTGAGGTTAGCCAAAAGCCCGGCCATTTCCAGCCATCCCTCTCCGTCTTCCGGCGCCAGGTAATTATACATCCTTAAAGACTTAAGGGCCTGTACAGTATCTGCCCTTTCCCGGAACAATTGGTATTGGAGTTTCCAGAGTTTGGGATCGAGGCTGTCTTGCGAGATCAGGTCCGCCACCAGTTGCAAAGAATCATTGCCACTCAGGGATCCGGAAGCGGTTTTTTTCTCTACCGTTTTTTCGCCGCAAGACAATGTCATGACAATCATCAGTGTGATCAGCAGAAAGAAAACGTTTGATTTCATGCATCAAAAGTACAAAAGCCTTTATAGCTTTCAACTTACGCTACACCTATACCCGAAATAAACTACATTGCGACCCTACAAATACATGCTGCATGAAGTCTTACATTCTTTTATTAACTATTGTTGTTTCAGGGATCGTGACGGTAAATTTTTCCGGAACCACCTCGATTCAATCTGTTCCTCAGGCCGGTGATACATTGTCGTATCCGGAAGAGCACCACCTTAAAAATATACAGCAACTGACTTTCGGTGGTGACAATGCTGAAGCATATTTCAGCTTCGATGGGAAATACCTTGTTTTTCAAAAGACCAGCCCAAAAGAGGGTCTTCCCTGTGACCAGATTTTTATGGCCAGGGTTCCTGCGCCTGGCGAAGCATTTACGCCCAAGCTGATCAGCACAGGAAAAGGCCGGACAACCTGCGCAGCTTTCCTGAAAGATGGCAAGCATATTTTATACGCATCTACTCACCTGGGTGGGGATAGCTGTCCACCGGTACCAGACCGTTCAAAGTATGGCAATAAATATATCTGGCCTTTATATTCAACTATGGATATTTTTATTGCTGATACCAGCGGGAAAATAGTCAGGCGTTTGACGGATACACGGGGCTATGATGCTGAAGCAACTGTTTCTCCGGATGGAAAAAAGATCATTTTCACCAGTGTGCGCGATGGCGATATTGATTTGTACCTGATGGACCTGAACAGCGGAAAAACCAAACGTATCACCACAGCACTGGGTTACGATGGAGGTGCCTGGTTCAGCCCGAATGGAAAAAAGATTATCTGGCGTGCCTCACGGCCATCAACACCCGAAGAGATCAGGGAGTATAAAGAATTACTGGCAGAAAACCTGGTAGCTCCAACAAAGATGGAAGTATATACAGCCAATGTAGATGGTAGTAACATTAAACAGGAAACGTCGCTCAAACAGGCCAACTGGGCACCCGCGTTTATGCCTGATAGTAAGCGTATTATTTTTGCTTCAAACCATGAATATAAAAGGGGCTTCCCGTTCAATCTTTATATACTGGATACCGATGGCAAATTGGAGAAGGTGAGCCGTGACCAGGGATTTGATGCCTTTCCAATGTTTTCGCCAAATGGAAAGAAACTGGTATTCTGCAGCAACCGGAATAATGGCGGTACCAGGGATACAAATATTTTCCTGGCAGATTGGGTTGAAACAAAGTAATTTTAGGGTATACGTATACGTTAATCTAAATGATTTTATTTAAACATAACGACCAATGAGAAAAACACTGCTATCTGCTGTTCTTTTCGTGCTGATCACATCACAGTTGTGTTCACAGGAAATTTTGTTGTCCAGAAAACTGTTGCAGGATAAGATAAAAGGCGGGTGGGCCGGACAAACCATCGGAGTTACGTTCGGCGGGCCATACGAGTTTCGTTACCAGGGAACTTTTATTGGCGACTACCAGTCATTATTGTGGTATGATGGTTACCTGAAAAAATCCATGCTGGAAAGTCCCGGCCTGTATGATGATCTCTATATGGACCTCACCTTTGTTGATGTATTTGAAAAGTACGGATTGAATGCGCCGGTAGATTCCTTTGCCAATGCCTTTGCAAAAGCAGGTTACATGCTATGGCATGCAAACCAGGCCGGGCGTTATAATATACTGAATGGGATACCTGCACCTTCCTCGGGGCAATGGAAAAATAATCCCCACGCGGATTGCATCGACTACCAGATAGAAGCAGACTTTGCCGGTTTGATGAGTCCCGGAATGCCCAATACTTCTGCAGCGATTGGTGACAAGATTGGCCATATCATGAATTATGGTGATGGATGGTATGGCGGCGTTTATGTGGGCGCCATGTATTCCCTTGCATTTACTTACAAAGACATCCGGCTTATTGTTAAGGACGCACTCAAAACCATACCGCCAAAATCAGATTTTTACGCATGTATAAACGATGTGATCAACTGGCATAAACAATACCCGGCGGACTGGAAACAAACCTGGCTCGAAGTACAAAAGAAATGGGCTGATGATACCGGTTGTCCGGAGGGGGTATTTCTTCCGTTCAACATAGATGCGAAAGTTAATGCCGCTTATGTCGTAATAGGTTTGCTCTATGGGAACGGCGACTTCACTAAAACACTTGAAATTTCTACGCGTTGTGGGCAGGATGCGGACTGTAATCCTTCCAGTGCCGGTGGTATACTGGGCGCACTCATTGGATATGATAAAATTCCACCATACTGGAAACAGGGATTGACGGAAGCTGAAAATATCAAATTTAAGTATACCAGTATGTCGCTCAACGATGCTTATGCTATAAGCCTTAAACACGCGTTGGAAAATATCAGGATTAAAGGTGGAAAGGTGAATGATGATAATGTAATGATCAGGATGGAAAAACCTGTAGCCGTGCGTTTTGAAAAGAGCTTTGAGGGTGTTTATCCTGCTGTCACCGAGAATGTGAAATGGAATACGTCAAAAGATGAGGCTGGTTTTGAATTTAGTGGGACGGGATTTGTTATCAGGGGAGATGCTTCTGCCTATGACAGTAAGTCGGACTATGTTTTCCAGGCAGAATTGTATATCGATGGGATAAAGGAGAGCATTATCCAGCTTCCTGTAAGTTATACCACAAGGCGATATGAACTTGCCTGGAAATATGACCTTCCTGATGGCAAACATACTGTTAAACTGAAAATACTTAACCCTTCGTCAGAGCACAAGGTGAGGGTAGACAATGCGCTGATTTACACATCCAAACCAACCTATGGTGTAAGGGTAAATGAAACTGCTGAGAAATCTTTTATTGGAAATTTAAAATGACCATAACGTTCCAACATCAAACATGGATACCATTCTGACTGTTACACTAAATCCAACCATCGATAAAAACTTTATGGTTGATCAATTGGTTCCCGACAGCAAACTGCGTTGCCCTGATCCCCGGATTGATGCAGGTGGTGGGGGTATCAATGTTTCCAAAGGCATCAAAAGACTTGGTGGAAATTCTGTTGCACTAACGTTGACGGGTGGTCGAAATGGCGGCTTGCTTGCTGAACTTATGCTGCGTGAGGAAATTCCGCTAATACAAATGTCAATAGAAGGAGAAACGCGCGAAAGCATTACCATTTCGGAAACATCCTCAAACAGGCAGTATCGTATCGTGCTGGATGGTCCGCCTGTTTCCCCTGTGGTATCTGGGCAGCTACTAAATACCATTCAACAAATGGATCCGTTCCCCGGTGTAGTTATTGCGAGTGGTAGTATACCCAACGGAGTGGGGGAGGATTATTATGCAAGCATTGGAAAGATCGTCAGGGAAAAAGGCGCAAAGTATATTGTGGATACTTCCGGCAAGGCTTTGTTGAACGCGGTGGAACAAGGTGTGTACCTGGTAAAACCTAATATAAAAGAGCTTAGTGCCCTTGCCGGTGTGGACATGCTGGAACTGGAAAATGTTGATGAAGCGGCGATGGAATTGATTAGGACAGGCAGGTGTGAAGTGGTGATGGTGTCCCTTGGTTCATCCGGTGCCATGTTGGTTACTGCAAATGGATACAAGCATATTCCTGCGCCGGCAGTGGAAAGAAAAAGTACCGTAGGCGCAGGCGATAGCATGGTTGCGGGAATGGTTTGGTGCATGCAACAGGGGCGGAGCCTGGAAGAGATGGCTATGATGGGCGTAGCGTGCGGAACAGCTGCCACGATGAATGAAGGTACTCAACTGTTTAAGAAAATTGATGTAGAAAGGCTGTACAGGTGGATCAGTAAACAGTAATTGCATCAACTTCTTTGAATATCTTCTTATACATTTGCGAAACTAAACGTAACAAATATGGATACAGGCCTGGTGCATCTGCATAACCTTTTAAGGTGGGTGATATTGATTCTGCTGGTGGTTTCAATTATTAAAAGTTACCATGGCTGGAAGGGGAAAAAGTCTTTTACAACTGGTGACAGGAAGACATGGTTGTTTACTATGATAACAGCACATACAACCCTTGTCCTTGGATTGTACCAATGGCTTGCAGGAAGGATGGGTATGCTTACGACAACATTACCTGAGGGCACCAGTTTCATGAAAGAAAAAGCCTACCGTTTTTTCTGGATGGAACATCCATTATTAATGATCCTTTCCATTGTGCTGATCACGCTTGGCTATGGTATGGCGAAAAAGAAGGTCGCTGATGAAGTAAAATATAAAAAGGCTTTTCAATATTTTGTTATTGCCCTTATTCTCATTTTGATTGGTATTCCATGGCCTTTCAGGGAAGTAATCGGAAGACCGTTGTTTCCAGGAATGTAAAATTTGCTTTCGCAAATTTTGCATTCCTGGAAAAATGTGGGAATTGGAAAATTTGTGAAAGGTGGAAATGCAGGAAGAATTCCAATCCGTCATTCCGTCAATCCCGCATTTGCGGGACAGGTCCGCCAATTCGCAATTCGCAATTCGCAATCCGCAATTCGCAATCCTTCAATGAGCCAACTTGACTTGGATAACCGTTGCTATAGACATGGCCCTTTGTTTTGCGAGTTCAGCTTTTTCTCCCTCGAAATTTTCTTCAATGGTGGCTAAAAAAAGTTTTAGCCAACGATCAAAATGCTCCTTAGTGAGGCTGATGATATTGTTGAGTTTTCGATGGGTGATCATGGGATTTCCTGAATAACCTCCGGTAAAAAAAAGAATACTTTCCCAGAAGTCGTACATCACCGGCAGGTGGTCGTCCCAGTTAACTTTGGCCACATCATTGAAAATAAACCCGACGACATCATCCTGCTTCACTTTTTCGTAAAAATGGTTAACCATTAATTCGATATCTTTTCTGTCCCTGATATCGTGCTTTGTCATTATTACAGGTCTTTAAAGTTGAATTTTCGGATAGAGGCCATCAACGGCAAAAATATCCATAGTAGCATGGCACCGATGGCGGTGGCCATACCCCAATACTGCCCGAAAAAATTGTTAAAAACGGCGCTTGTGGCACCCATCAACGCAGAAATGTCAAGTTTCAGTAGAATGAGTATTCGCGAAAGGTCAACTGGGTTTAGCATGCTTAAAGCAATCAGGGCTTTCTCTACGGGATAGTCCATAAACTGGAATAGCAGAAAAAGGACAAGTCCATCATACAACAGCGCAAAGAATAACCATAACATGATGGAAATGCCAATCCCTTTTGCTTTATCCCTTGTAAATACAGCTGCGAGCATGGCCAGTGCAACAAATATCACTGAGAGGAAAACGCCCATCATCAGGATCATCAATCCTGCTGCGCTATCATCAAACAATAATACCGGGATGCCACAGCCTGTCAGGAAGGCTAAAGACAATGCGATGGACAAACCTGCAAACTGACTGATCCAAATATTTTTTCTTCTTAGTGGTTGAGATACCAGCAATTCAATAAACTCTGTAGCATTATAAATGTAGATGGTCGAAAAAATAATACTGACCAACGGCACAATAATGAGCACCACATTCAGCAGGCTGATAATTCCTTTTGCTGAACTGGTTTCAATATTAAACACACTGAAGGACAATGCCATTAACAGGACCGTATAGCCAATGATAGTGCGACTTCGCAGGATATCAATAAAGACATATTTGATGATCTTTTTCATGATGTTTTTCCCGTCATAATGTTTGCAATGGCTCTGGACAGCCTGTTTTCCCCGGTCTCTTCCTTGAGTACGTCAATGGGTTTATGAAATACGGGCTTCCCATCCTGCATATAGATTACCTCAGTCACAATATCATCCAGGTCGCTCAGAATATGCGACGTTATTAGGATCAGTTTTCCAGCGGCTTTTTCTTTACGTATTTTTTCCTTGAAGATCTCTGATGAAACGGGATCCAGGCCCCCGGTCGGTTCATCAAGAATAAGCACATCTGGCGAAAAAAGAAATGCCAGTGCAGCTGAAACTTTCTGCCTTGTTCCGCCCGATAGTGTTCGCATTCTTTTCTGTCTGACAGCATCTAACTCAAATACATGAAAAAGCTCTTCATCATATTTTAGCCGGGCATCCTGCCTGATGTCTTTCATCATACTGAAAAGCTGGCCAATGCTCATATTATCCGGGTACCGGCCGATCTGTGGCATATACCCGATGTGTTCGCGGTAAGTACAGTCTTTAGCAATATTCTCCTGGTTGAACGTTATAAAACCGCTGTCGGGAATGACCATACCTAAGATGCATTTGATGAGGGTTGTTTTCCCCGACCCATTAGCACCAATCAAAGAAATGCACTGACCTCTATTGCAGGTAATACTAACATCACTTAGTACGCTAAGCTTTCCAAATTTCTTACTCACATTACTTGCAATGATCATAGTAATGATTTTAATGGCAAGGGTTTCATTCTTGGCTTTTCGTCTTTCAAGTCTTCCGGCGTCAGACTTGGAAGTACACGCTCAGCTTTATCCATAAGCGTCGACATAAAACTCCTTAATAATATAAGGCTCGCAGGATTCCTTTCTACAAGCATCGAGTACATACTAACCGGACGATAGGGAATGTCACCGGTGCCATCCCTTTTTAGATCATAACCTTCATACCTATCCCAAAAGTTTCCCTCAAAGTGGTTGAGTTGTAAGGAGCCATTCGTGGCGACATCGAAGCTATTGCCTGAAAAGTTGTTGC
>JANMMA010000066.1:0-2219 GCA_031372815.1 Sphingobacteriales bacterium | reverse complement strand
TCTTTGGAGTAAGTATGGATTCAGGATCGGCGTAAGTACGAATTTAATTAGTATTATGCGCCTAATAGGAGGACTTGTGTTAAGCATTATTCCATTATTCATCATTCCCTCAATGAATAACATTTCACTTTTTTCACTGTTGTCATGGATACCTGATTTTGGCTATGGTTTGATCATTGCTGTAGTTATGGGAGTTATTAGTTCAATAGTCAGATACGAAGCTACGTTTGCGAAACATCGAAGGATTTAGATCCTATTTCAAGATTAATAGAACGGGCTAAGCCTGGTCTATGGATACATGGATTTATTGATGTAAAGATTTTCCTGACAGCACGGAAGTAAGCGATGCTTTGGAAAGTATTGCTCCAACTTTGGTGGGGACATGGGCTGTTGATAAACAACAAGTCACTGTCAACGGCTTAACAGTCGGTTGGCGACGAGTGACCAACTAATTTTCAAATAGTAGTAAATATGTCAATATTAAATAGCCAGGAAATATAGATATTTAAACAACTAATAAAATGAGAAGATTAATATTTTTTATGCACACTTCCCTAGACGGTTTTGTTGCAGGACTGAACGGGGAAATGAGTTGGATAAATGTGGATGATGAGATATTTGACTTTGTTGGTACGATGACCGACAAATCTGACACTGCGCTTTATGGACGAGTAACTTATGAAATGATGGAAAGCTACTGGCCAAAAGCTGGTGAACATCCAAACGCATCGAAACACGACATCGAACACTCTGCTTGGTACAATAGGGTGTCAAAAATTGTCTTATCAAGGACAATGAGTGAAAAAGGGCTAGACAACACCAAAGTTATTAGCGACCAACTTGCAGACAACATAAATAAAATAAAGAAGCAAAAAGGAGAAAATATTATAATTTTTGGAAGTCCGACTGCATCTAACTCATTATTAAGTGAGGGATTAGTTGATGAGTTTTGGCTATTTGTTAATCCAGTATTACTTGGTCAGGGAATTCCATTATTTAAAAGTGTGGCCGAAGCAACTAAACTAAAATTTTTGGAATCGAAAGCTTTTTCTTGTGGAGTAATTGCTCTTCATTATGGAAAATCATAAACAAATTGAAGGTAAGATGACTTTAAAAAAGTATTTCTCATCATTGATATTTTGCATACTCACTTTATCATCTTATAGTCAAGACACAACTCTTATAATTTCCAGGCTTGATGAGGAACTTTATAACAAGAGAAAAAAAATATCGGATGTTTTGACAGATAGCACATTGATGTATTTGCACTCTTTAACTTCTTTCAGGGAAATAATTAAAAGAAACGCAACTGCAGAAGCAATTGCAATAGTGGCAGAGAAGGAACCCGGGCTTAGAATTATAGTAAATGGAACCGTCATCAATAGTTCAGGTAAACCCCTAGTCAGTGTCCTGGTCTATTTTTATCAGACTTCCGACAAAGGGTGGTATTCTGATACTGCTGTTCACATTAAGAAGTATGAAGGAGACCATCGGCATTCCCGACTATTTGGGTACGTTAAGACAGACTCCCTTGGTAAGTTTAGAATAAAAACAATCCGACCAAATGGGTACCCAAAATCGAGTTTTGCAGGACATATCCATATCCAAATGTGGCAGGAAGACGGGACATTTCTTTTGGGAATTCCAGGTGAATTGCAATTTGATGATGATATAAGAATGACTGATGAAAGAAGGCACCAATCCTTATCTGAAGGGTTTTTGATTGCAAAAAATGAGGGGATAAAAGAAATGCCAATTTATAATTACCTTATTAAATCAAAAGGTAAGTAAAAACGATTACTCGCAAAGCCCTTTGCGAGGGCAGCATTGATTTCTGGTACTGCATCCAGCCGCGTATGTTGAGCAGTACCATTCCCCAACACCCAACACTCACATCTATCCGCCAAAAGATTTCATTTAAGAAGATAATTGGAAATATATTTGTGAAACCAAATAGTTGCGCATATATTTGCAACCGAACGGTTACATTGATAAATTTTTATAAATGAGGAGGGACATATTTCAAGGCATTGCAGATCCAACCAGGCGGGCTATAATCGCTTTAATTGCATTACAGGCAATGACCCCTAACGCCATTGCCGAAAACTTTAACACGACTCGGCAGGCAGTGTCAAAACACTTGCGCATTCTGACAGAATGTGAGATTGTAAAACAAGAATACCAGGGCAGGGAGATCTACTACTCTCTTGAAATTGATA
>JANMMA010000074.1:0-3087 GCA_031372815.1 Sphingobacteriales bacterium | reverse complement strand
GAGTTTGAAGGCAGCAAATACTAAACCTCCAGCGGTACATGAAGTAAAAAAGCAGCGGTGGGTTTCTTTTTTTATCCATCGGCCTTATTTTGCACTTATCATTGTTGGAACCCTGGTGTGGCTGATCTATTTTTTGGTACCCAGGCTGGAAACCGGATTTCTACCTGAAATGGATGAAGGAAGCATTGTCCTTGATTATGCTTCTCCTCCCGGCACTTCACTGGATGAGACAGACCGCATACTACGCCAGGTTGAAAAGACGATCAGTACAATACCGGAGGTAGAAGCTTATTCCAGGAGAACAGGAACCCAGATGGGTTTTTTCATCACAGAACCCAATACCGGTGATTACCTTATCCAGCTAAAAAAACAACGTGAACGTACAACCGAAGAAGTGATATCTGAGATCCGTCAGAAAGTAGAAGCTTCACAACCTTCACTTCGAATAGATTTTGGCCAGGTGATTGGCGATATGCTGGGCGACCTGATGAGTTCAGTACAGCCACTGGAGATAAAAGTATATGGCAGCAATGTTGAAAAATTACGCGAACTCGCAGCTCAAATTGCGGACCAGGTTTCTGCCGTGCCCGGGACTGCGGATGTTTTCAACGGTATTGTGATCGCCGGCCCTTCGGTGAGTATTGAACCCCGCTTTGACAGGCTGGCGCAATATGGAATAACTCCTGCAAACTTTCAGTACCAGGTTCAAACATCTATGCAGGGAAATGTGGTGGGCAGTCTGCTGGAAAAAGAACAACTTTCAGACATTCGCATGGTGTATCCAGGAAGCCGGACGATGAGTGTAAGTGAGATTGGGAAACTCAGGATTTTTCTACCGGATGGCAGGTTAACACCAATCAATGAACTGGCCAATATTACCTTACTACCGGGCGATGCCGAGATTGAAAGGGAAAATCTTCAATCGATGGGGGTGATTACGGGGCGCCTCGAAAATCGCGACCTGGGTAGTGTGATCACCGAAATACAGCAGAGTATAAAATCTCACGTTACCCTGCCCCAGGGCTATCACGTTGAATATGGAGGAGCATATGCTGAACAACAGCAATCGTTCAGGGAATTATTGATGATCCTGGTGATCTCCAGCCTGCTTGTGTTTGGGGTTATACTCTTCCTTTTCAAATCCTTTAAACTGGCGTTGATCATACTGCTGATTTCCGTACTGGGTATATCAGGAAGTTATCTTGCACTGTTTCTTACGGGCACACCGTTGAATGTTGGTAGTTATACCGGACTGATCATGATTGTTGGTATCATCGGTGAAAATGCCATTTTCACTTTCCTGCAATTCAGGGAATCCCTGCACAAAATGAATGCGGAGCAATCCGTCATTTATGCCATCTCAACCCGGCTAAGGCCCAAATTAATGACAGCGTTGGGTGCCATCATTGCGCTACTTCCACTTGCACTCGGCATTGGCACCGGTTCGCAGCTCCATCAGCCGTTGGCCATTGCGGTGATCGGAGGATTTATTATTGCCCTGCCGCTGTTGCTGATCGTATTGCCGACTCTTTTGTTGATGATGGTTAAAAATAAGAAGAGCGGAGCTTAATACTGAAATAATTTTCTTCTTTCACCAATGTAAACTGCCTTGGTATTGTTATAAGCACAATAAGTAGAAATACTTATTTTTAACTGATATGGTGACATACTTAATCCTTGCAGTATTCATTCTTGGCTATACCGCCATCATGTTTGAGCATAAGTTGAACCTGAATAAGGCAGCATCGGCTTTGATCACAGGCGTTTTATGCTGGACAATTTATACAGTAACCAGTAATGATCCTAATTCGGTTAGTGAACACCTTCTCGCCGATCTCGGGAAGATATCTTCTATATTGTTTTTTCTCCTTGGTGCCATGACCATTGTGGAACTGATCGATTCTCACCGCGGATTCGAAATCATCACCAATAGTATAAGCACAACAAGTAAGCGGTCACTACTTATTATCATCACTATTATCACGTTCTTTCTTTCTGCATTGCTCGATAACCTGACCACAGCCATTGTAATGACATCGCTCACATCAAAGTTGCTGCAGGAGAAGGAAGACAGGTTATGGTTTGCGGGTATGATCATTATTGCCGCCAATGCAGGCGGTGCATGGTCGCCCTTGGGAGACGTTACCACCACAATGCTTTGGATAGGGGGTCAGATTACAGCACTGAATATTATAAAACAACTATTTCTTCCCAGTATTGCTGCCTGCATAATTCCGATGTTATTGGTAGCTATATTTTTCAAAGGAAAAAAGATCTCGTATGTTATTGAAAGGGGTTCTACGGTTATGGAACAGCGTGATGGAAAAATAATCCTGTTTGCCGGTATTGGATTTCTACTTTTCGTCCCCATATTCAAAACACTTACACACCTGCCTCCTTTTATGGGCATGCTTTTGGCACTGGGATTAATGTGGCTGATCACTACTATTATTCACAAAAGTAAACATCCGGAAATCGCACAGCGATTTACTGTGGCAAATGCTTTGCAAAAAATCGATACGCCAAGTATACTTTTCTTTCTTGGGATATTGTTATCAGTATCTGCCCTTCAATCTATGGGTCTGTTGAAACAGATGGCTGAGGGGCTGAGCAGTACACTCAAAAATGATTATCTGATTGGTATCTCGCTCGGACTTTTGTCGGCCCTCGTCGACAACGTTCCTTTGGTAGCTGCTACGCAGGGAATGTATGAC
Organism: Sphingobacteriales bacterium; assembly: GCA_031372815.1. GTDB lineage: Bacteria > Bacteroidota > Bacteroidia > Chitinophagales > Chitinophagaceae > Pollutibacter. Next base: position 373 of record JANMMA010000074.1, on the reverse strand, counting down.
TTATCCACCTATCCAACAGACCATCCGTTTTGGGAATTTCTCGCCCTCACAACGGGCACCGGCGGAAGTGTTATCATTATTGGATCAGCAGCGGGTGTGGCCGTGATGGGTATTGAAAAGATTAATTTCATGTGGTACCTGAAGAAGATAACCGTACTGGCATTACTGGGTTTTGCCACGGGGGTGATTGTTTTTCTTTTGCAAAGGCAATTGATCCACTGATCTTTTAACATCCTGCATATAAAAACTGGTGTAATATTGGGCTAACGGTGCCGGCTGCTCATTCCTTCCAAAGGAATCAATTTTTAAAGCAGATCATCTTTTACCTACATAATTTATCAACATGTCGCAGCAACCAAATAAGCGGCTAAAA
>JANMMA010000009.1:0-2214 GCA_031372815.1 Sphingobacteriales bacterium | reverse complement strand
CAACACTATTTCATGGAGGACACGATTATAATGATTCATTGATGTAGCATACAAAAAGATCAAACCGATCAATGCGAAGGCATAGGCACCAAAGAATTTTTTCTCCAGCAAGTTAGGGATCAACAAATAACTGTTGGTCAATATCAACAGTCCAAAAATAGAAAGATGCGTGAAAATTGTTGCCAGGTAAGAAAAGCAATCCAGCACGGTCACACCCGTATACACCGGTTTTTCTACTACCAGCGCACCAATATAGGCAGCTAAAAAAAGTAAATAAGCGGTATATCTTTTTGCAAACATTTTTATTCCCTATAGTGAAGGTATTCCATTGCATCGATACATTGAAACCCTCAAATTGATTCAAACCTGCATTTCTAATGAATTCCACCGCTTATCACGAGAATCATGCTGACTATCATAAATATTTCGAATTTAATTATTTCGGTACTACTCCGTTCACCCGGAAAGCCATCATCAGAACTCCTGAAAACGAGCTTACCGATTTCACGTAATTAAGGCAGGATCTGTAGAATATCTGTTGATGTATCATGGGATGATAATTAATGCCTTGGGGTTGATTACTTTTAGCAAAGCAAATAGATGATCAGAAAAATCAAAAGCTTTACGAAATGAAAAATATCATACAGTTTGGTGAACGCGTCCCGGGATATGAAATCCCTGTATTAAATGAAAGGGAGATCAGGGCGGCTGCCGGGATATTTTTTCTTGTCATTTACACCTCCCTTATGCTGATCATATTCAAGAACGATTTCAGGATGGCTAAATATGCTGTTGCCTTGTTCTTTGCAGACTTTATGATAAGGGTGTTTATCAATCCAACATTCTCTCCTTCACTGATCATTGGACGGTTGATCGTCCGCAACCAGGTTCCTGAATATGTAGGGGCGAAACAAAAACAATTCGCATGGATCGTCGGCGTTCTTTTATCAGGTCTGATGTTTGTATTACTGGTCATCGTCAATGCTTATAGTCCCTTTACCGGCCTTACCTGTCTCGCTTGCCTTATCTTTTTATTCTTTGAATCGGTGTTTGGCATCTGCCTCGCTTGTAAAGTATATCGGTTGATGTATGGTGAAAAGGCACAGTATTGTCCGGGTGAGGTCTGCGAAGTAAAATCCCGACAACCTATCCAGCGTATATCACTTACACAACTGGGAATCGTGGCCGTCTTCATCATAGGAACTTTCGTGATGGTAAGGTTCGCCGCCCCGGTGATCAATGTAGCACCTCATAACATGTTCGCCAGCACGGCAAAGGTTAAGTAACCATGACCAGCGGAGACATTATACCATTGAGCCTCAGAAACGAAATACAAATCGCACCCGCCACTTCATTAGAAGATTATTTCGAGCCATTCAGAAAGAATACAATTGGCCGTGGCCAGATCTGCTGTTTTCCATCGGGAGAAAAAGAGCTCATCTATGCTGACTGGACGGCAAGTGGTCGCGCATACGGGCCTATTGAAAGTCGTCTGCAAAATGAAGTATTACCTTTTTTCGCCAATACCCATACACAGACAACATTAACCGGCACACTCATGACAAAGGCTTACGAAGAAGCCAAGACGATTGTCAAACAGCACGTTCATGCGAACGAGGACGACGTGCTGATCTTCTGTGGAAGTGGAATGACATCGGCCGTAAATAAGTTGCAACGGCTGATGGGCATGCGACTACCGGAACGATGGATGGGTCAGATACTGGATGAAGTGAAAATTGACGAGGCTTTAAGGCCGGTGGTATTCGTCACCAGCATGGAGCACCACAGCAACCACGTATCCTGGCTTGAAACTATTGCGACAGTAGAAATCATTGGACAAACCGAAGAAGGCAATGTTGACCTTGAACATTTCGAAAGACTTCTGTTACAATACAGATCCAGGAAAAATAAGATTGCAGCTATAACGGCCTGCTCGAATGTCACTGGAATTCAAACGCCTTACCACGACATTGCAAAGATGATCCATGCTCATGGGGGCTTGTGCTTTGTAGACTTTGCCTGTTCCGCACCTTATGTTCAGATAAATATGCATCCTGATGAAGCCGATGCATGTTTAGATGCCATCTATTTTTCGATGCATAAATTTTTGGGAGGTTCCGGAACGCCCGGTGTACTCATCTTTAATAAAAAGATATATGACAATGCGGTTCCGGATCATCCAGGAGGAGGTACCATTTTATATAGCAATCCATG
>JANMMA010000467.1:0-4420 GCA_031372815.1 Sphingobacteriales bacterium | reverse complement strand
TGATATTTCATCATATCCATCAAGTGAATGCAGAATGGTAAATTGCTCTCCGGTCTGCTGGAGGAGATAGTTGTATATTCTTGCCATTTCAAGGTTATATACGCCGATCAGTTGGAAAGCAGGTTTAGCCGGATTTACCATGGGTCCGAGCATGTTAAAAAAAGTACGGACCCCGATATTTTTACGGATAGGGCCCACCGTTTTAAGGGCCGGATGGAAGAGTGGCGCATGCAGGAAACAGAAACCAGCTTTATCAATTTCTTTCTTTAACTGGCTTTCCGTATTCTTCAGTTTATACCCCAACTGCTCCATAACATTAGACGCACCACTGATCGATGTAGCACCGTAGTTGCCATGTTTGGCCACCTTATGCCCTGCACCAGCCACAATAAAACACGACAGGGTAGAAATATTGAAAGTATTTTTTCCATCACCGCCTGTGCCCACAATGTCTATCAGTTTTTCGCTGTCAAATTGTAGCGGCACACAAAGTTCAAGTAGTGCATCTCGAAAACCCTGTAATTCTTCTATGGAAATACTGCGCATAAGGTAAACCGTCATGAAAGACGTTATCTCGTGTTCATTGTATCCACCTTTACCAATGTTAATCAACACGTCACGTGCGGTTGCACGATTCAGTGTCTTATGTTCAAACAAATATTGCAGGATCGCTTTCATCACTAATTTTTTAACCAGTTCCTCATCATAATTTCGCCGTCCGGTGTTAACACGCTTTCAGGATGGAACTGAACCCCGGTAACATCAAATGTTCTATGCTTCAAGGCCATGATATAATTCAAGTCATCCCATGCAGTGATCTCGAGTTCACCAGGAAAGTTTTTGTCTGATATTACCCAACTGTGGTAACGACCCACTTCAATTCTTGCAGGCAGACCGTTGAAGATACCTGGCTCTGAAGACGGAAGAAGGGAGTCTTTTTCTATTGCCTTCAGTCTATACTCACTGGTCTCAATCATGGTCGCTACTCCATGATATACCGTACTCAAATTCAACAATGTTCCACCAAAAGCTTCGCCGATGGCCTGGTGACCCAGGCAAACACCAAGTATACTTTTAGTAGGTGCATATTCCCTGATCAGCGGCAATAATAAACCCGCTTCCGACGGAATACCCGGGCCGGGAGACAAAATAATTTTATCATACTTTTTCACTTCCTCCAGCGGAAGTTTGTCGTTCCTGTACACGTCCACTTTATCACCGGTGATCTTTTCAACCAGGTGCACCAGGTTATAAGTGAACGAATCGTAATTATCGAATACTAAAATTTTCATGGTGTAATGGTTTCCGCCAACACTATGGCTTTTTTAAGTGCCCCCAGTTTATTATTCACTTCCTGCAATTCGCTTTCCGGATCGCTCGCCGCTACAATGCCTGCACCAGCCTGGTAATACAAAGTATTATTCCGACTCAGGAAAGTCCTGATCATGATAGCGTGATTACAGTTTCCATCAAAGCTCATAATGCCAATGGCGCCTCCATAATAGCCTCGTGTTGTTGGCTCAAGTGCGTCAATGATTTCCATCGCCCGGAACTTAGGCGCACCACTCAGTGTACCTGCTGGAAAACTGGTGGCCAGTAATTCAAATGGATTGGTGTCCTTGAAAACTTCTCCTACCACTTCACTAACCATATGGATCACGTGAGAATAGTAATTCACTTTCTTGAACTGGCTTACCCTAACATTTCCGCAATGCCTTGATAAATCATTACGTGCAAGATCAACCAGCATCACGTGTTCGGCATTCTCTTTTTTATCGAGCATGAGTTTTTCAGCCAGCATGATATCAGTGTCATCATTGCCGCTTCGCTTATACGTGCCCGCTATAGGATGGATGACCGCTTTTCCATTCTGCACGATGAGCTGGCTCTCGGGTGACGAGCCCATCAATTTATATTCCCCGTAATCGAAATAAAACAGGTAAGGGGATGGATTGATGCTCCTCAATGCACGGTAAACATTAAATTCATCGCCGTTGAAAGACTGTTCAAACCTTCTGCTCAGCACAATCTGGAATACATCGCCGCGAAAACAACTGGAAATCCCTTTTTTAACCATCTCCCTGTAATCTTCATCCTTCATATTACTGCGCTCGGTTCCGAGTGCCTTGAAGGGAAACACCGGAACATCCCGACTGCGGATTAAAGATTCTACAGCCGATATTTCAGATGGCACTCCACTGATCTTGTTTTCTATAAGGTATAGTTCATCCTTAAAGTGATCAATGGCGATAACATATTGATATAGCCTGTAACGCATCAAAGGAATACGATTATCATAGGGTAGCTTTTCTTTTAGCGAGATGGTCTCAAAAAACTGAACTGCATCGTAAGAGAAATAACCAAAAAGGCCCTGGCAAACTTTCACAGGTTTTTCCTGGATGGGATTTACGTTAAACCGTTGTAAAAAATCAAGCAGAATGCCAGGTACTTCTTTCATTCCCTTTAGGACGATATTTTCCGGGGGCAATCCGGGAAGTTTATATTCCACCAGGCCTTTATCGCGGATCTCTATTCCTGCAATAGCGTTTATTCCGATGAAGGAAAAACTATTTTCCTGCGCATGAAAATCAGCACTTTCCAGGAGGATGGTATCCCGGAAACGATCCCGCAGCCGGAGGTATATGCCGACTGGTGTATGCACATCCGCAAGGAACTTTTTAAAGACGGTTTCTATGACTATTTTCTTCTTCACGCTTCACGTATAAAATGTAAAAGGCCCCGATACTATCGGGGCCTAATTATGTTAAAACATAGTTGCGACAGTACAGACCCCTAAGAAGTTGTATGCCACCACCAATGCTTATTGACCAAATTTTTCATAACTGTGCAAATATGTGGGTTATTCTGAATACCGCCAAAAAAAAATTATACCTCCTGTTTATGACGCTAACATTTCATTTGCGGCCGGATTTTGAAAAAAAGCTTTTCTTCAGGGTTCTAAAACACTGGGATGAAAACGTTCATAATTGTCTTTTTGGTTTTCTTTTCCTCAACTGTAGTATCGCAAGACGAAAAAAATCGCGATGCCATTTTGGGTACATGGCTCACGGGTGAGGGCAATGGAATAGTGGAAATTTATAAGAACGGCGATAAATACCAGGGCAAAGTGGTTTGGCTGAAAGAACCAAATGATCCAAAGACAGGTAAACCGAAAACAGATATCCGGCACCCCGACAAGTCCCAGCATGAACGACCCATAAAAGGCCTGGTTAATCTCTGGGGATTCAGTTTCAATGGCAAGGATAAATGGGAAAACGGCCACATCTATGACCCAAAAAATGGAAAAGAATACAAAAGCGTCATTACCGTAAAAGATGCCAATACCATTGAAGTAAGGGGCTTTGTGGGGATCACGCTGATTGGCCGGACTGATGTTTGGAAGAGAAAAGTGGTACCCGGTGATTAGATACTCGCCTGGTTTCGGTATCTAATTAATTAAGTTCAATACTCAACATCATTATGTTTCATACACTTCTTGAATTTTACAAAAGCTGGAAGCATGAATCCGCTTCTACCATTTCTCTTTTGAAAAATGAAGCCGATGGTCTAACTAAAATTAAAAATCAAATAGCTACTTTGCACATGAAATTATGCGCCTGCATGCCTTAAAATATCTGTTGGTTTACCTCGCTCCGGCAATCGTCGTGTTTTCAATTGCTATGACAGGCTGGTGGTCATATTCGGCGATCGTGCTCCTCTTTGGCATCATCCCCTTCCTGGAGTTATTTACGAAAGGCTCTACGCGTAACATGGCAGAAACAGAAGAAGAGATCGCAAAAAAAGACAGGATGTATGATATCCTGCTTTACGGCCTCGTACCTGTTCAGTATGCACTGATGATTTTTTTTCTTTATCGCGTCAGCGATGATACGTTACCGTTGTATGAAAGGATCGGTATGACCACTGCTTTTGGTATGTCTTGCGGTATCTTGGGAATTAACGCCGCACATGAACTGGGACATCGAAGTACCTGGTATGAAAAGCTGATGGCAAAAATGCTTTTGCTAACTACACTATATATGCATTTTTTTATCGAGCATAACCGGGGTCATCATAAAAACGTTTCTACCGATGAGGACCCGGCATCAAGCAGGTTTGGTGAAAACATTTATGCATTTTATATCAGGACAGTATGGGGCAGTTGGATCTCTGCATGGCGACTGGAGGCAGATCGACTGCGTAAGAAAGGTCATCCCGTATGGACTTGGAAGAATGAGATGATCAGATTTCATTTGCTGGAAATGACTCTGTTAACTACCATTGGCTTTCTTTTTGGATTGAAAACCCTTGGCTTTTTTCTGGTCGCTGCTATCATGGGTTTTTTGTTATTAGAGACGGTGAATTATATCGAGCACTATGGGTTGCGGAGGCAACGGCGTGGCGATGGTTACGAGAGGAC
>JANMMA010000456.1:0-4445 GCA_031372815.1 Sphingobacteriales bacterium | reverse complement strand
AATACCTGTTCACCGTCATACCCGGCGCGTGATATCCTACCGCCCTTGCCGCAATAATCCTACCCACCTGCAATCCCTGTTCTGCTTCCGGAACCGCGTTTCCAACGATAACATCATCGATCCTCGACTTATCTAACTGTGGAACGGAGTTCAAGAGCCCCTGTATCACTTCAATAGCCAGGTCATCCGGACGGGTAAACCTGAATCCGCCCCGCTTAGACTTCCCTACAGCGGTCCGAAATCCTGCTACGATATAAGCTTCCTGCATAAAAATGGATTGAACATCTAAGATAACTAAAAAACGCAATTAGTTGCAGCAACAACCAGTTAAAAAATTAACGGAAAAACCTTCATTAGCCTGCTTGGATTATCTTCGCCGCCATGTATTCTATCATCCGGAAACTGCTTTTTCAATTTGACCCCGAAAGGATACACGGTTTTTCGATGCGCGTCCTTAAGATGCTGTGTACGGTAGAAGTGATCCAGTACTTCCTTCAGAAATGGTTTTCAGCGCCGTCCAAGCCCGTTAATGTATGGGGATTGAAATTTCGGAACCCGGTTGGCCTGGCTGCGGGGTTCGATAAAAACGCCGGGTTTCTTCGTGAATTGGATACCCTTGGATTTGGTTTTGTAGAAGTTGGTACCGTAACCCCACTACCCCAGCCCGGTAATGAGAAGCCCAGACTATTCCGGCTTCCAGCCGATAAAGCCCTGATAAACCGAATGGGTTTTAATAATGATGGTGTTGTTTCGGTGGTGAAAAAAATAAAGGTTTACAAAACCCACTATCCCTATACCACTATGCTGATCGGGGGAAATATCGGCAAAAACAAATCTACTCCCAATGACCTCGCATGGCAGGATTATGTGACCTGCTTTGAAGGCCTTCATGAAGTGGTAGATTATTTTGTGGTGAACGTAAGCTCGCCAAATACCCCCGGACTGCGTGAACTCCAGGAAAAAGAATCACTGAGGAAAATCCTTTCCAAACTCCAGGTGATCAATAAGCTAAAAGATCATCCTAAGCCTATATTATTGAAGATCGCGCCCGACCTCACCAACGAACAATTAAACGATATCGCTGAGCTGGCACTTGAATTGTCGTTAGATGGATTTGTTGCTACAAATACCACGATATCGAGGGACGGATTGCATCCTGAATCATTACGCCTTGCTGAAGAATTTGGTGCAGGAGGATTAAGTGGATGGCCGCTGAGACAACGCTCAACTGACGTGGTTCGTTACCTCGCAGAAAAAACCGGGCACAACATTCCGATCATTGGATCGGGTGGAATTATGACCGGGGTAGATGCGAGTGAAAAAATGAGTGCAGGCGCATCACTGGTACAGGTATATACAGGATTTGTTTATGTAGGTCCGCATATCGTGTACAAGATCCTTAAGGACCTGCATGGCAACCAATTAAATGACTAATTACCGCATTCACATTAATAAAACATGGAACAACTTCTAACATTAGATTCACTCATCAGCCTTGTTACCCTTGCCATTCTGGAGATTGTACTGGGTATTGATAACGTCATTTTTGTTTCCATACTGATGGGCAGGCTTGACGATCGTCAAAAGCTGAAAGCCAGAAGGATATGGATGATTGCGGGTATTACCGTGAGAATAGGCCTGTTGATAGGTTTAGGATGGCTTGTGACCAATGGCAATATGGAATTATTCGGACTAAACATTGGCGAAAAACATATCGGCTTTAACCTGAGAAATATTATCATGTTTGTGGGCGGACTTTTCCTGATCTATAAAACGGTGAAAGAAATCCATAACAAACTTGAAGGTGAAGAAGCTGGTACAGAAAATATCAAGGCTTCGTCTTCCGCATTCAGCGGTATCATGGGACAAATTGTGCTGGTAGATATGATCTTTTCATTCGACAGTATTATCACTGCGGTGGGTATGGCTCGTCATGTTGAGATCATGATCATTGCCGTGGTGATTGCGATGATCATTATGTTCTTTTTCTCCGAAAAAATTTCAACGTTCATACACAAACATCCTACATTAAAAATGCTTGCGCTTGCTTTTTTGTTGATGGTAGGATTCAGTTTGTTCTTCGAAGGACTCGAACCTGTACACGGAAGCCATATCGACAAAGGATATATTTATTTCGCGATGGCGTTTTCTTTCCTGGTTGAAATGTTGAATTTGTGGATGAGGAAAAAACAAAAAGCAGCGGTGCGCCCTGTACAACTCCGCGAACCAGTACTACCGCGTCATGTAGTAAAAGATACCTCGCCCACGCAGTATGATGACACGGCGCATTAAGCAATGTTGATGTGGTAAATCGCCCCTTCAATTTCATGCTGCCGCATTAAGCAATGTTGATTTGGTAAATCCCCCCTTATATTATGGTGGCACATTAAGCCTCGGTTTATCCCGGGAGGTTGGGCAGTCTTGCCACTATTGCACATTAGGATATTTCACCGTTTTGCCGATGGCTCAACGCCTAAATGCTTCAATAAAATGGCTGCTGTAATGGCAGCTGTTTCTGTGCGGAGCCTGGTATCACCCAACGACACCGGAATGAATCCTGCTGTTGTCGCGGTAGTTATCTCTTCAATGGTAAAGTCACCTTCCGGGCCTATTAATATTAGCGAATGGAACTGCCTGTTAGCATCACCATCAAGGCGTGGTGACGTCAACGATGAATGCTTTTGCCCCGTTGAATCGGCTTCTGCTTTTAACATCGACGAAGGACGCAGTTGCCCTGTTCCATCACCACCAGTTCCTGTTAACATCCACGAATCGTCTTGGCTCTGAATGGCTGAAGCAAGCTTAATTTTCTGCTGGTCTTCGCAGTGAGCAATATAACGCCGGCTATTTTCTTCAGCCGTTAAACCGCCAATAAATGTCAGGAATTCTTGCGGCGTAGAAACTTCGGTTAGCCATGACTGTTGACTCTGAAGCATCGCACTTACGACAATGTTTTTAATGCGGCTTTCCTTGAACGCCTGTCGTTCTGTTCGATGACAAATCAACGGAACCACAGTATGCACACCTGTTTCAACAGCTTTCTCCAAGAACCATTCAAAACGTCCTGCATTTTTTAGCAACGATACAGCGATGGTAATTTTATGGGAAGGAGGTGTAGTAGCATACTGTGCCTTCACCATAACGGTGCAGGTTTTTTTTCCGATCTCGCTGATCACGCACTGTGCAATTGTTCCTTTGCCGTCGGTGAGTTTGAGTTCATACCCCAGCTTCATGCGCAGCACCTGTATAATATGCCTGGCATTTTCTTCTTCCAGTTCAATACATCCGCCATCGGGCAAAATATGTGGCGAATAAAAAAACGGAAGGTTCAAGGTTAAATTTTTTTGTTGACGATCACTATTAGTTAAGTGCCGTATTACATTACCACATTACCACATTTGTATTCATTCCCACATTTGTATTCATTCCCACATTACCCACATTACCCACATTACCACATTCTAAAAAGGTGCATCCTCATCATCACTAAACGGAAGGTCATTCATTTTACTTCCTTTCTGAATGTACAGTTTCGGACCTTCACTGTCTGTAACGGGTTTCCATTTTCCGCCGGAAGGCATGGCAGGAGCACCGGGACCATCGTCACTATCCAGGAACTTCTGTATGTGTAGCAGTGCTTTTAGTTTGATGGTTTCAAGTGTACCGTTACGGTGTTTTGCAATACGAACATGAGTTTCACCCTTGGTGCTTTCACCAAATTCATTGGCGTTCATTTCGTAATATTCCGGACGGTAAAGGAACATGACAAGATCAGCATCCTGTTCGATGGCACCCGATTCACGAAGGTCACTTAATTGGGGCATCTTGTTGCCTTCTTTTCTTTTCTCTACTTCACGACTCAACTGGCTAAGCGCCACGATCGGAATGTCCAGTTCCTTGGCCAGTCCCTTGAGGTTACGGGAAATGGTGCTGATCTCCTGTTCGCGGTTACTGTTGCGGTTTTCACCGGTTCCACTCATCAACTGCAGATAGTCGATAATCACCAGTCCAACCTTATGTTTTTGCACCAGCCTTCGGCATTTGGCGCGTAATTCAAAAATATTGAGGGCTGCAGAATCGTCGATAAAAATGGGTGCGGTCGACAATCGTTGGATACCTTTTTTATACAGTTGTTGCATCTCGTGGTCTTCCATCTTTCCCCTGGCAATTTTTTCGAGCCAGATTTCGCTTTCAGCGGATAGGATACGCTGGACCAACTGACCCGCGCTCATCTCCAGGCTGAAAAAGGCCACGGCAGTAGGTTTGGATGGATGCAATGCAGCATTCCGGGCAAGGTTAAGGGCGAAAGCTGTTTTACCTACCGATGGCCTTGCTGCCAGCACAATCAAATCGGTTGATTGCCAACCGTAGGTAATTCTATCTAATGATGGAAAGCCGGTAGGCACACCGGTTATATCTTCCTGGCGGTTGCGCATGTCTTCAAT
>JANMMA010000438.1:0-4763 GCA_031372815.1 Sphingobacteriales bacterium | reverse complement strand
CAGGTAAATCACAGGTAGTCCGATCCAGGTAACCAGGAAGGAACAAATGAGGGTAATGATCATGGTATTGGTCATTACTTTGAAATAGGATCCCGCCACCCCACTCATCAGCAGGAAATGAAAGAAAATTACACTGGTACTGATGGAAGACCCCACCATTGCAGGGAAAAGGTATTTAATAGCCTTCTGTACCAGCAACAGGCTTGATTCATCAGGGTGCTCTTCATGGGTCCGGTGGATCTGTTCAACCACCACAATGGCATCATCAATGATCAGGCCGATGGCCGCCGCCAATGCACCGAGCGTCATGATGTTGAAGCTGAATCCCATTACATATAATACCATCAGCGTGAGACAAAGTGTAACCGGTATTGTTACGAGAATAACCGTACTGGCCTTTAGCGAACGAAGAAAAAGAACAGCTACAAAAATCGCGAGGGAAAGTCCCAGCCATAAACTGTCGCTCACACTCTTTACTGCATCGTTTACAAAATCGGCCTGGTTATAATAAGGCTGAATGGAAACATCTTTCGGAAGAATGGTCTTTAACTCAGTGATTTTTTCCGTCAGTTTCTCAGACAGGTCGATCAGGTTATAATTTGGTTGTTTTACTATCGCTACCAATAGTCCATCTTTCCCGTTGGCATTGATCTTAGTGTACTCTACGGCCTCTTTTACTTCTACGTCGGCAAGGTCCCTGAGAAGGATAATCCTTTTGCCGTTATTACTGACAACGATATTACTGATGTCATCTGTATTATGAACTTCAGCGTTGGTAACGGTTAGGTATAGGAGCCGGTAGTCAGACAGGTAACCATTTGAGCGGATAAAATTGGTTTCATTCAATGCAGTTGTCAACGATCCGGGAGTGACGCCAAGTGCACTCATCTTTTGCGCATTCAGTTGCACCCAGTATTCTTTCTGCTTACCACCGATGATCCTGATTTCAGAAACACCTTCCACCTGCGACAAAAATGGTCTCACGGTATAAAGAGCCATTTGTTTCATTTCTATGGGAGTCCTGGAATGACTTTCCATCGTATATCCCATGACTGGCAGAATAGACGGGTTCATCTTTTCCACTGTTATCTGAACATCGGGCGGTAACGTATTTCTTATCTCTGCAATCCTTGATTCAATCCGTTGCTGGCCAAGATCGATATTACCCTGCCAGTCCATAAAGGCTGAAATCTCACAGGTGCCCCTACTGGTGATACTCCTGATCTTTTTCAGGTCAGGTACTTTTTTGATCGCCTGCTCAAGTGGTTTCGTGACCGTAATCATCATTTTGTTGACAGGCAGAAGCCCTGCATCCGCGATGATCTTTATCTTGGGAAAAGTAATTTCAGGGAATAACGAAGTTTGCATTTTGCTATATGTAAACAAACCGCCCATGATGATCAGCACCATCAGAACAGTCAGCGGATTCTTATATGAAACGAAAAAGTTATTCAAGTTGCTGCATTAAATTTTCGACGTTCAATTAGTTCTTTTCGGGCGAGTTTTCTATTCTCACTTTGGCTGTATCCGGCAAACCATAATTTCCGCTGACAATGATCAGGTCACCAGGATTGAATTGGGGCGAAAGAATTTCTATACGGTCACTGGTCTCCATCCCTTTTTGTACGGGTACTTTTACCGCCGTTGTGCTGTCAGTCATTTTCATGACCCAGAAAAGCGTTTGTGTTTCATCAGTCAGCAATGCTGATCGTGGTAATGACTGGGCATTCAGTCTTTCATTTTTGATGATCCTTACTTTAGCGATCAGGTTTTCAGGTATCGGATGTGTTGACGATACACGGATGATGATACTCTGCGTTTGCGAGGCGGCATCAACAGTAGGCATGGATGACTCCACAGTTCCTTTTAGCTTTTCGCCATCAGGCAGCGTAAGGTCAACGAATTTCTTATTATTGATGTATTTCCGATACTCGTAAGGCAGGTCGAGGAGGAAGGCGAAACTATTCATATTGCTGATCACGGCCAGCTGCTCACCATCCTGAACATAATCACCGCTTTGGTGACTGATCTGTGTTATATACCCATTGGTGTTTGCCTGTATGCTGTTGGTTCCTGAGAATTTGAAACTGCTATCCAGCTTGCTCAGGGCATTACCTATGCTCTGTGACTCTTTAGTCCTGACCGTAAACAGCCCCTGGCCCCTGCCCACATACTCGCCAAGTCGGGCACCCGTAAAAACAAGGTACCCGTTAACGTTGGATTTTACATAGCTCTTCTGAAGAAAGGTAGATGTGGCATTCAATTCAATATATTCACTCATGGCGTCGGAACTGACCTGAACAGCAGTTACCGGGGTGGTGGACTCCACAGGTGTTTCAATACTTTGCTCAACCTTCCCCTTACAGGAAAAAAGGATCGAATAAAGCAGCAGGAAAATAGTGATATTATATAGCCTGTTCATATAGTGCATTATCTGTTCCAGTAATTGATTTGATTGATGATCTGCAAACGGATGATATTATTTTGCGTGAGCAGGTATTTCGCATTTAAGTAACTGTTGAGTGCAATAATATAGTCGGCAATACGTACATCACCCGTTTCGAGGAGGCGGGCGTTGACGTTGATCAGGCTCTCAGAATAAGTCTCTTGCTGACTGATATCCTTCTGCAAGTCCATCGTTCCGTTTAGCTGCTGCCGCAACTGGTTCAACTGTTGGTCATATTGCTTTTTGAAAAAATCTTTATAGTTGCTCCTGGTCTGTTCTGCTATTGTCAACTTGTTATATTGAAGCCTTCGCTGGCGACCATCGTAAATGGGTAGTATTACACTAAACCCTGTGCTAACTCCAAAGTTTTTGTAAGGCCGGTAATTCATGCTTGACAGGTACCCGCCATCTGCGAACACACTGAGCCTGGGTTTATATGCAAAACTTATTTGGTTGCGGCTGTTCAGCAATACAAGACTGTCGATCTGGTACTGATGGAAGAATACGGAAACAGATGGCTCACTGAGACTGCTCAGTTGGATACCCGGATCCTGGAGGTATGCATTGGCTGTGTCCGATATCCCGCAGAGATAATTGAGCTGTGCATAGTTGTTCCTGAACTGTAAATTGACCTGCCGGTAAATTAACTGTTGCTGGCGCAGGGCCACGAGGAAGGTCAAGTATTCCGTTTGACGATAGACATTTTTTTCCGTAAGCTGTTTCAGAATTACTTCTTCTTTCTTCAAGAGCCCGATGACATCCCCTGTAAATTGAAGCTGTTGCAGGTCGCTGTAGGCAAGTATATACTGGCCTGTAATAGTGCGCTTCAATTCCTGTTCTGAAATTCTTGCACTATTTTCGACGGCCTCATTCCTAAGCGAGATAGCGGATAACTGGTTATTCAGGTTTTCCTTGCTTATGATCTGCATGTTAACACCAACCTGGGCAGTTACCTGCGCACCATTAGTCACCGCAAAGTCATAACCGAAACCATTAACCGTAGGTGCATAATTATTAACACTGCTTCCGTTTACCTGGGGTTTGTATGAAGCCCTGATCCGCTGGCTGTCGAGCTGGTTCGACAACACCTGGTTCCTATAGTCCTTTAACAACGGGCTGTTTACCATGGCCTGATCAAGGTAAAAGTCCAGATCTTTATTTTGTGACCAGGAAAATTGAAAAATCGAGGTGCTCAATAATACCAGTAATATTTTCTTAAAAGACATATCAGTTTTTCATTTTCAGGTCATCTATTCAATGGCCAGAGACAATTGTGTAAGATTGACAATCTGATAAAAGTAAACTGGAATTCTGGTGAAATTCTGAAGTCAGAAAAGAATCGTAAAAATGTGCATCTGTTGATCCTGTGTATAGACCAGTCTATAATGATATTTCTCAATTATTTGTTTTGCTATAGTCAGTCCCAGCCCGGCACCTTCTGATTGAATTGTTTTGGTAAAACGGTCAAAGATCAGTGAAGAATCAAAAGGAAGGGGATCGCCTGTATTGCTGATCACCATACGCTCCTGGTTAAGCGCCACATTGATCTGGCCTCCATCATAATTATGCCGGATTGCATTAGATAGTAAATTATTAAGCAGGATATCAGCGAGGTAAGGGTTCATGTGATGAAGGGATTCATGGATATCACTGGTAATTTCAAGCTGTTTCGCTACAGTCATCTCTTCCAATTGCGCTAGTTTATCTTTAACCAAGGTATGCAGTTCAACAGCTTGCACATGTTCAAACTGGCTGTTTTCCATTTTGGTCAGCAACAACAATGATTGATTAAGTTGACTCATACGTCCAACGGCATCGTACATGGCCTGTACATACCTGCCCTGCCTTTCATTCAGTCCCTGTTCCTGGATCATCAGGTCGAGTTTTGAATTGATAATAGCCAATGGTGTTTGCATTTCATGTGATGCATTATCTGCAAAACTTCTCAGGGTTTCATAATCCGCGATGATCTTGTCGGTCATCCGGCGTACAGCAGCATCCATACTAATGAATTCCTCAATATCAGAATGATGACCCGGCATGGGCTTTTGGTTCATCAGGTTGAACTGGCTCATTGATTTCAGGGTCTCATAAAAAGGTGACCATATTTTTCGAAGAAGATAACGGTTAATAATAAACTGAATAACTAGCAGCAGTATGATCACACCAATGGTAATGAGGACAATCAATCCCAACAGGTCTTCAGCCTCCAACTGTGATTTGCTTACCGTTACCCGGTAAACAATTTGATTCACCGCTACCGGAAAGATCAATTGGCGATAAGGTTTTCTTTCCTTATCCTCGATTGAATATAAAT
>JANMMA010000428.1:0-10013 GCA_031372815.1 Sphingobacteriales bacterium | reverse complement strand
GATGTCTCATTGCCACTGCTGATCAGATCCATATATGCTACCTGGTGATCAGATATAACGTTAAAACAATCCAAACCCTTAGGAGAAAGATTGACCCTTCCGTCCCCACTCAACGGTGCAGTTGCCACAAAAAAGATGTGCTGCTTTTCTATAAACTCCCTGTGCGCTGGTGAAATGGCCTGATGCAATTTTCCCATAGGATCTGTATTAACTTTATAAAATTCCTTTCAACCTTAAGTACTGTAATAAGATAATCGTTTTCCCATCAACTATGTCGCCGTGGTCAACCATTTCAAGGGCTGCCGCAAAATCAATCTCCAGAACTTCAATATTTTCTTCTTCATGGTCAATACCTCCACCATCATTTACTTTCATTGCGTCAACGTATTCTGCAATAAAAAAATACAGCAATTCTGTAACAGATCCGGGCGACATATACGCTTCGAATACCTTTCTTACCTCAGTTACTTTGTATCCCGTCTCCTCTTCTGTTTCCCTCCTGATACAATCTTCCGGATTATCCTTGTCCAGCAGTCCTGCGCAGGCCTCGATCAGCATTCCATTTTCATTTCCATTAATATAGGTAGGCAGCCTGAATTGCCTGGTGAGTATTACCGTACTACGCGCTTTATTATATAATAAAATTGTTGCTCCATTACCACGGTCGTATGCTTCTCTTGTCTGTACCTGGACACTGCCGTCTTTTTTTTGGTATTCGTAAGTTATCTTCTTCAGGATATACCAGTTATCCGATAAAATGCTTGTCTCCAGAATTTTCACTTCCTTGATCATGTCAGTTTTATTCATTGTTTTTTACAAAAAAGAATTTCATTATTCCAATACGATATCATACTTATCCAGCAAGCCTGGCAGGCCATTTAAAGTAAACCGGGTTTTTTTCATTCGGTTACTTTCCGGATCAATGGAAAAATTAAAAGCTGTAGTAAAATCAGCCTTATTCAATATGCAGTTTTCAAACCTTGCGTCCTTACAATCGCAATTGCTGAACACAGCCATAGTGAGATCTGTGCCTACAAAAGACGTCTCCTGTAAAACACAATTGTCGAATTTGATATGATTAAGTTTCAGCCTGTCGAACGAAGAATAATTCAACACGCAATGATCGAACTCCATGGTAAGCATGGACCCATTGCAATCTTCAATATGTAGCCCAAGCATTTTACAACCGATGAATACTATATCCCGAAACGACGTTTTGGACAACCGACACCGGCTAAGGTTGCAACTGTTGAATCGGCATTCAATGAAATTGATGTCTGAAAGATCCGAAGCATTGAAATTGCAGTGGTTAAACTGACATTTTTCGTAATCACCTTTCCCAAGCGCATCTACCGTGTAATCTCGTTTGTCAAAAATTGTATTCTCAATATAGTTCTCCATTATCAAGGTTTATCCTGGGACTATTTATAACATATCTTGGTTTTTCTACCATGAATAATGAATACTCTCAAACACATCAATACGCCTCGGCACAATTTGCGGTTTATGTTGCCTTTTTCTTTTTTAACATTGCCTTAGCCTCATTTTCCTTTACCCTGAATTTTACAATCTTTGCTACAAGCGCCAATGGTAGTGGTTTATCATAAGGGAATTGCACAGAACCTTTACCCGTTTTATATTGCGAAAGTTCCTTCTGAAATGTCTTCATGCCTGAGGGCACAGGAAAAAATCCAATATGTTTTTTGAATGCAGCAAAATAAACCAGGTGGCCGTTTAATTTGAACGTAGGCATTCCGTAACTAATAGCCTCCTCAGCTTTCGGCGCCGCTTTTCCAATGGTTTCACGCATAGCCTTCAATTTAGCCTGAATTTCATCCGGCCATGTTTCGACGTACTCATCAATGGTCTTAACCGCTATTCGTGATTCCTTCATAACACACATTTAGCCAGTTCAAAATACTCGACATACATTACCGCCAAGATATGCCAGGTCAAATATTGCACCAGACGCGTTGAACGTGAGGCGAGAAACCCGGGGCAAATGCTGATGCTGAGTTCTGGTAACATGCCTGGTTATTTTTTAACAATGGTTCGGAAAGTAAGGTTAATTCTCGGCCCGAGTATCCGTTTCGTAGGCGGAAGTCTGTGTAACCAATTAATCTGTGTTTCCCCTTTCATCACCAATAAACTTCCATGCTCCAGCTCCAGTGAAACCGTTTCTTTAGATTGTTTGTGTTTAAATGAAAATTTACGCTCAGCACCAAAACTTACCGATGCAATGGCGCCATGCTTCAACAGGTCTTTCTCGCCATCACTATGCCAGGCCATCCCCTCCTCCCCGTTATGGTATAGATTCAGGAGACAGGAATTGTACGATTCGGCCGAAAATTCTTCTACTATTGCCTTTAGTGCAACGAGCTCTGAAGTCCAGGGTAAAGCTTCTTTGGTGATGTTGGAATAGGTGTAACTAAACCCCCGGTCGCCATACCAGGCTACCTTTCTTTTAGTAATTATATGCCGCCCAAACATGACCGCTTCATCATTTCTCCATGCTATCTTCGACAGTAGTGCCTGTAAAAAGACATTCGCTTGTTGCTGATTTATTACTTTACCATAATAATTGACTATACCATCTGAGGGAAGTATGTTGTCACCTTTATCGGCAGCGTCTTCAAATAATTTCATACTAAAAATAGAAGGGGTAAAAAACTTAGCGGAATTTATTTCCCCCGTAATTTTTTCATTAGGCGATACCAATTTATTCTGCAGTAGTTGGATCGATCATCTCAGTAACTGCAGCAACTGAATTCGCAGGGAAGCCGCCCTGCTTTGCATGCTCACGCACCATTTCTTCATTTGGCGCGATATAGACACAATAGATTTTATCAGCTGTAACAAAACTATTAACCCATTGAATCTGTGGACCCATCTTACTTAGCACGCCACAGGAAGTTTGGGAAATGGCCTTCAGTTGTTCTTTACTCAAAGAACCGGCACCAGGAATTTCTCTTTCAATTACATACTTTGGCATAATAGATATTTTAGTACCTTCTAAAGTAAATAAAACCCTTCATCCTGCAATAAACTTATTCTAGACAAAATTATGGCTGCAATTTTTCCATACATATACTATTCTCCACATCCTTATACTGGCCATAATTGGATATTCTTTTATACCCTGATTTTTCGTATAGTCTGATGGCTTCATATTGTTTCTTACCGGTTTCCAAAATGCAGCTCTTATATCCTACACCAAAGGCCCATTTCTCCAATTCTGTAAGTATAATACCTGCGATTCCCTGCCCGCGATGATCAGGTTGTACAAACATTCTTTTGATCTCTACCTTATCCGGTGTAAACTCTTTGAAAGCGCCGCAACCAACCGGCAGACCATCACAATAAACAACCACAACGTGACCGATATTGGTGATTTTGTTGAACTGATCATAAAATTCATGGTCATCACCGTCCTTTATGCTCAGGTATGCATCAAGCAGTTTTACCAGCACTTGAAAATCAACATTTGAAGAATCTGTCCGGATTATTTCCATTTGACTGCAAATTAATTCGTTGGTACACTACAATGCATTTTTATTGAAGAAAGGCAAGTCTTTTTTTTAGCGACTGAACCAACGTTTTTCCCGGGTATTTCGAAAAATCTGTTTTTCCCTGGCGAGCGCCTTGGAAGGTTCTACAAACTTGTTGGATCCCGGACTCGACTTGCGAAATTGAACATCTACCCTGCCTATGATTCCTTCTCCGAAATCTATATAACAGGAACCTGCTTCGTCTGTAGGCTCTGCTGCAACTACCGATGAATAGTCAACAAGTATGGAGGCACCAGCAATTCTTGCCGCTTCTTCTGCAAATACTCCTGCCTTTGGTGAATCGGTGGAGGTCACATCGCCAATGGCATACACGCCGGAGAAATCTGTCATGGCGGTATCTGCATCAACAGGAATCCATCCATCCACTGTTAAACCTGCTTTTTCCACCACCTGAGGTACACAATGCACAGGAATTCCCAGGAACAGGTCGTAGGGGATTTCATCAGCGTTGTCAAGTATCGCAACCTGATTTAAAGGATCAATAGACTTGACGCTCCGCTGTGGAATGAAATTTATTTTCCTTTCAGCAAACGCCACAATAATTGCCTTAGAGGAGGCAATGGACGCTTTAACGGGAATATTTGTGGGAATGATAATATCTATCTGGCAGGCATCACGGCATCCACGTTTTACCAGGTAGTCGTGCATCAGTAGGGCCGCTTCGCAGGGCGCCGGTGGACATTTAAACGGCATCCCGGTAACGCCGATAACAACCCGACCCCCGGTAAAGCCTGGTAAAATCTTCCTCAAACTTTCCGCTCCTTCAAGGGTGTAAAATTCATATCCACCTTCAACAAACCCGGGAGTTGCCTTCAGGTCATAGCTTGCACCCAACGCAATCACCAATACATCAGCTTCTAATATGCCTTTATTTGTAGTGACCCTTTTTTTCACAGGATCAATCTCAAGTATATCAGCTTGCAAAAATCGAACTCCCGGTTTCGAAATGCTACTGTACGGTATCCGGACTTCATCATAAGACTTTTGAGCAAACATTACTTCAAACTTCGAAAAACCAAAGTAAAAAGCATCGTTTTTATCTACCAGGGTAAGATCCAGTTGATCACCAATTGCATCCGAAAGAATGGCGCTCAGTTCCAGTCCGCCGGAACCTGCACCAAGTATAATTATTTTTAATGTCATGTATAGTTAAATTACAAATCTTGTTCCAATCAAGAACCGTTAAATGGCATGCTTTTATTATAGTTGCTAATAAAAATGAAGAATCCCGGTTTTGTAATAGCATTAGTAACCGCTTATTTGGTTTTTTTTGTGGCTTCGCCTTATCTTGGAGTGCCCGGGAATATTATAATTTTCATGTTTGCGTTCTCGCCTGTGATGGTATTGTATATGGTATATGTAGTCCTTAGATACGGCAAGGCATCAGGGAATACTTTTGAAGAAAGGTTCTATGACGATGTAGAAGTCTGATCATTTTTTTCGGACGCTAACCAGATCACTTAAAAGTCACCAACATATGGCCTGATAATTCGATCATTTACGTACAATGCAATCAATACTTCAACAATAAAAAGCAGCACTGCGACATAAAAATAATTTTTATTGAATACGATCATATCTTCAGCACAATAGAGTTCATTTCAATTTCATCAACAAGTAAGAATACTGAAGTGCCGCTGCTTTTGCCCTTTGGTCATTGGTGGACGAACCGCCATGACCTCCTTCGGTATTTTCGTAATAGTAAACAGTATAACCCATGTCTTCCATTTTAGCCACCATTTTACGCGCGTGACCAGGATGGACTCTGTCGTCGCGGGTTGATGTAAAGAAGTATACCTCAGGATATTTTACTCCCTTCTTCAGATTATGATAAGGGGAATATTTCTGGATGTAAGCCCAGTCTTCCGCCTTATCAGGATCTCCATATTCGCCCATCCAGCTGGCACCCGCAAGAAGTTTGTTGTAACGTTGCATATCGAGTAAGGGAACAGCACATACAACGGCGTTATATAGTTCCGGCCGTTGCGTAAAAGCAACGCCAACCAACAGTCCACCGTTACTACCTCCCGATATTCCAAGGTGTTGTTGGCTGGTTATCTTTTTGACAATAAGGTCTTCTGCCACGGCATAAAAGTCATTGTAAATGTTCTGGCGTTTTTCTTTCAATCCTGCCTGGTGCCAGGCTGGACCAAACTCCCCACCACCACGAATATTGGCCAATACATAGACCCCACCGTTATCCAGCCATGACTGGCCTGTAACAGCGGAATATCCGGGCACCGATGGTACTTCAAAACCGCCGTACGCATATATGAGCGTTGGATTCTTTCCGTCATATTTTACGGATTTAGACGAGACTAAAAAATAAGGGATCATAGTGCCGTCCTTAGACTTCGCTTTCATTTGGCTAACACTGTACTTTGTTCCATCAAAAAATGCAGGAAGAGATTTCAGTAATGTGAAACTATTGTCTGCCGCGTTAGCTACGTATAAACTGGATGGCGTAAGAAAATTGGTGAAGCTGAAAAAAAACTGATCAGAAAATTCATCTGACTCAACGATAGAAATCGTACCGAAGTCGGGAGCCTTAACTTTTTGATGTTGCCATTTTCCACCCGAGTATCCATATGTATGCAGTTCACTTTTTACATTACTCAACAGGTTTACGATGAGCTTGTTTTTTGTTGATGACACTTCGCTGACACTGGAAAATTCGTCGGGTTCATAGACCAATTGGAGTTCTTCCTTCTTACCCTTCAACAGTGAAGTGAAATTCAGGCTCACCAGTGACCCCTGACGGAAAGTTTTCTCATTTATCTTCCAATCACTCTTGAGATGCAGGACCAATTGATTGTTCAGTAGTGTATTGATAGCTGCATCTTCAGGAATATCAAGCTTTACCAACGCTCCCTCTGTCCATATATAGTGCTCACTCGTATAAAAAGTTTTGGCGCAGTTAACCATGGTATACTGAATATCCCCATCACGCATGATACCTCCCCAGTCACCAACATCTTTCACATCTCCTTCCTGTATTAACCTGGCATCGCTAAGCGGCGTACCGCGTTTCCATATTTTATTTTGTCTTGGATAACCCGAACTGGTCATGGTGTTATCACCAAAATTAGTGGCCACGATCAACGTATTCTTATCAATATAGCTCGCACCGCCCTTCGATTCATCAATGGAAAACCCGTTATCTGTAAAAGCCTTTTTGCTGACATCAAATTCCTTAATGACTACGGCATCTCCACCGCCTTTTGAGAGGCTGACCAGGAAAAGGTTATAATCAGGATATAACCCGGACGCGCCTTTATATACCCACATTACGCCATCGCGCGCCGACATTACATCAAGGTCTAAAAGTGTTTCCCAGGAAGGGTTTCCGCTGACATAAGAAGTTTTTTCCGTTCTCCTCCAAATGCCCCTTACATGCTCCTTATCCTGCCAGAAATTATAAACATAAGCGCCATATATGGATGGCGTAACAATGCGTTCTGCCGAATTATAAACAGCCAGGCTTTTATTATAAATGTCCTGGTAATACGGAGAATTGCTAAGCTTTTCAAAACTCTTCTTGTTGTGGTTGTCCACAAATTCAAGTGCTTTTTTGCCATCAACTTCTTCCAGGTACTGGTAAGGATCATTTTGTGCCTCTGCCGTTAATCCAATAATCATAAAAAGTAATAGTATTTTTATCATATTCCGACCGGTTATGCGGTAAATAATGGATTGAAATTAGACAATAATAATGCGGCGAACTCTATTTCGTGCAGGAGAATTTTAATGCCTCTTTATATATTCAATTGCCTCTGCAATTTCTTTCCTTGTCATATCAATGCCACTACTTTGCGTGAGCAGAAGTTGAAATAAATGCGTTGCTTTTGCTGCCTGTCCGGCTTTTTCACTGGCAACAGCTGCGCCGTAGAGTCCGTTAAATCTGTAAGGGTGTTTGAACAGGTCATCTTCAAAATAATGCAGCGCTTCTCCAGGCTTGTTTAATGACAGCAACATATCCCCAAGTAATTCGCTCGCAGGGATAACTTCCCCGGGGGTTACCGGACTTTTTTCTGTTTTATCCTCCATATCTACGGCAATCTTCATTGATTCCAGTGCCTGTTTTTCTTTACCCTGTTTAAGCATTAATAAAGCTTCTCCTGCTTTAATCTGGATCATCACCTGGTTGGCTTTATACAAATCATTTTGCTTTAGGAGGACCTGGTGCATACGCTTTAAACTATCTACTTCACTTTTGGCTGCATCCAACTGTCCGGTATGTGCAGATCCCAGTAAACGGGTAAAATGAATGATGGCCTTTTGCCAGGGGAACGATTGCCAGGGGAAATTTATCGGATGAATGGTCAATACTGATGCTTCTTCCCACATCTTGTTTTCTAATAAATATCGGCTGGGAATAGCTGCAAATGCATATGCTGCTTTGAAATTTGTTGGATAAACATCCCTTATACTCCTGAGGTAATCAAATTGCTTTTTAGCCAAAATATTATTTCCCTTTTGCAGATAGGCATACATTAAATAATCCATCCCGTGAAGTTCTTCGTCCCAGTTTCCCTTAATACCGGCATTTTCGGCATAGCATTTTGCAGCGTCTATGGAACGAAGATTCGATTCAATATTTTCATCCCAAAGCCCCATCCTGGTAAAAATATGGGATGGCATATGTTGTGCATGGGCCGAGGAAGGTGCAATGGAAGCATATTTCCTTGCTGCCGGTAATGCGCGTGACGCTAATTCCGGATAATCGTAACAATGAATGATATAGTGTACAATACCGGGATGGTCGGGTCGCTTTCTATACAAAGCTGTCAATAGGGATCCTGCCTTTATTTGATTGGTAAATTGTTTGTCAGCGGGGTCCGCTGCAGCCACAAGCGCTAAAGCATAAAAAATAACCACTTCATCATCCTCAGGATATTTTTTATACATACTCTCCATTGCCCTTGAAAATGTAATGCATTGGGCCCGGTGGTCGGTTAGGTTCCATCCCGTATAAAATGAAGAAATGGCATTTATATATTGTTTCTCCTTTTCTGTTTTAGGAAGAGATCTGGCTATGTTGAGTGCTTTCTGGCCCTTTACAATTTCTGCCTCTGTAGGTGGAGAAGGCCAAACCTGGTGATAATTGGACATTGCAATACCCCAGTATGCCATAGCACAACCGGGATCAACATCAATTACCTGTGCAAAAACCTTTTCGGATTCATCATACTCGAAAGAATGCAACAATGCAATGGCCAATTGCATTAACGCCTTTGCCTTTCCATTACATGAACTGGGAAAGTCTACCTGGCCGAACTGCTTTTCAGCAGGGCTGCACAATACTACATTTCCACGCTTCAGATTGATTTCACTGATATCATCATCAGTAGGTGTTTCCTGCCTCCGCCCACATGCAATCGACAAGAAAAAGCAGCAACAGTATAAAAACAATCCTATAGAGATATTCTTCATATCGTACTTGATTATTCAAGTAGCATTAAGCTTCATTCCGAAAGTCTGCTCTACGTTTGCATACCTATGTCGAAAAGCAGCAGCGTTTGACGGGTTACGCATGGTTGCAAAAACTTTATACCCTGCACGACCAAAAGCGAGTGCGGTCTCATAGCCTATTCCCTTGCTAGTTCCGGTAACAATAACTGATGGCATGTTGTAAATTTAGCTGTTGTAGTATGGTAATAGCTAGTAGGAATACGCTATGCGAAAAGATAGGAATAAAAGATTTTCGGACGATATATTTTTTGAGCACTCTGTATCAGCGTAAGCCATCCACAAAATACATGTCGATCTCCCCCTTATTTTTAGCATGGATCTTCCCACGGTAAGTGCAATGATACAAGGGTTTTATCAGCTCATAGGTTGTTCCGCTTACATTAATTTTACCGGCTTCGCCGGATGACTCCATGCGTGACGCAATGTTGACGGTATCACCCCAGATATCGTAAGCAAACTTGCTATCCCCTACTATTCCCGCCACAACTGGACCCGTGTGAATTCCTATCCGTATTTCAAAACACTCCCTGCCGCTTTTTCTGCTTTCATGAAGATGATCTTCAATAAACTGCCGGATCTCCATTGCAGCCAAAATAACATCATTAAAATGTGTGGTACTGGAAACAGGCAAACCACCTGCACACATATAGGCATCACCAATCGTCTTGATTTTTTCAACATTATATTTTCCGATGATTCTGTCGAAGGCTTTAAAAATAGTATTGATTTCACCGACAAGTTCTACCGGCGAAAGCTTCTCAGAAATAGTTGAAAAATTTTTGAAATCAGTAAACATTACCGTTACCGCCTCAAACTGCTTTGGCTTAGTACTTATTAAGCACCGCTAAACTAACTAACCTTCAACCTCCAGGTAACCTGAACTTCTGGCTGTTCCCGCATATTAGATAACTGTTCCTCGCTTACATTTTCAAACAGATATTCGTAAGATCTGAGCCTATGGTGCCCTCTTTC
>JANMMA010000380.1:0-2585 GCA_031372815.1 Sphingobacteriales bacterium | reverse complement strand
TAGGGCTTTCCTGTAAATGATAAGAGAACCAATTGAGTTATAAAATTCAATTGGTTTTTTATTTTGTAGGGGACTGAAGTAGGCTGTTTTTATTAAGTTATGATTGATTTTTTCAGTGAAGGGCATGCAGATTTGTTTCCTCCGTTTTGGGGAACGTTAACTTAAGTCTAACCGCTTGCTATGCAGCCCTGGCGGTCTGGGAACAGGCTGCTATTCGTTTACCCATTCTTACCGCATTACTGGTGAAGATGCCAAAGAAGATCCAGCAAGTTTCAGTGATCTGATTGCGTGCTGGTATTTTTTGCAGATGGTAATGGCATTTTTCATTACCAAAACTTCCTTCCAGGATGGTAGCCCTGGCGACATTAAGTGTTTTTCTTAAAACCGCTGATTGCTCAAGGTGCTGTATTTTCTGTTTGCCTTTAGGAATAAAGTTAGTTGCAATATTATTTTCCCGGCAATAGGTGCGGTTAGCATTGGTAGCGTATATCTGATCAGCTGACTGATGCGTGCATTTACCAAATAATTTTCTTTGCAGGTAAATGCCACTTTGCAAGTGGGTCCCTTCATTAAAAGCATCGTAGCTGAGGTGCTCTATAAAGTTGATACCACTCACCTGAACAATGTTTACTTTAGCACCAAACTCGACAGGCTTGGTTTCTTTGCCTCTCACGATAGGGCGGATGTAAGGCTTGCTCAGCGATACAATCCGATCTTTGATCTGTGTACTATTCCCGTAGAGTCTATCATGTTGCTGTTCGTATATTTTGATAATAGTACGTAGTTTGCTTTGATCTTTGTTCGATAAAA
Source organism: Sphingobacteriales bacterium (assembly GCA_031372815.1). Classification (GTDB taxonomy): domain Bacteria; phylum Bacteroidota; class Bacteroidia; order Chitinophagales; family Chitinophagaceae; genus Pollutibacter. Next base: position 1,775 of record JANMMA010000380.1, on the reverse strand, counting down.
AGAAGTGATGTTTTTGCTGCAGATCGTCAAGGTGCTGCAATAATTTGAGCAGGAATTTCAACAGCTTTTTGCGAAGCTTCTTTTCGCTACGCCTGGTCTTTTTTCTTGTCTTTTGGTAGGATTGAAAATTTTCTTTCTGCCCCGGGTAGTTCATCCGGCTTTTGCGTAATTTCAGCTCCTTACGCCTGTGTTGTATAAACAGATATACTTGCTGACAGCAGTTCCAGATCAACTTTACATCGGTAGGATAACTGATCCGGCTTTCATAACAAGTGGCATCCTGCATACCTATACCAGTTTGCTCCAAAAACGGTTTCCAGTACTTTGCCAGTTGGGTCTGCATCGCATCTATATTCAGATGCTTCCCAATATAGGTACGCCACCAACTGGGAAGATTAGTGTCTCTGATTCTTTGCTCGGGTCGCAACAAAATACCGCAGAATAACTGCATGCTCCAATCAGTATTGATCCTCTGTATCAGTAGTTCATCGCTAAGCTGCAGATAATGCTTTAACACTAATAAAGCAATCCCGCCTTTTATATCAAACCAGGGCTTGCGGCCCAAGCCGCTTTTACTGCGATCGGGAACACCAATAGTAGCGGCCAACTGCTCAAATGGAATGGCCACATATAATTCCCCAAGATCAGTTTGCAAAAATTTCTCGTGCAGTAATTGTTGGTGAGAAAATAATAAATTTGCCATAGTTCTTATAATAAAACGTTGCCCCACTTTGAACACTTTTTGTGCCATCGTGGGGCTTTTTATTTTATTATTTTCTTACCAATCAGCTTCCAGCAAGGATTTCATATTTACGGGAAGTCCCTATTTAGGAATTATCGGGAAGACCCTGAATAAAATGTAGTATGAAAATTACTTTTACCAGCATTCTCTGTCATGTAATATCTATCCCCGCTCCGGTAACGGTCATTCCAATATCTCGGCATACCCTTCTTTCCATTCATGCCTCCATCGCCGGTGGCTCCACAAATAGTTAGAAGGGTTTTGGCGGATAGTATCTTCCAGTATATTTTTGTAGAGAACGGTAAGCTGTTCTGGGAAAATCAGAAATGCCCAGTTATTCGACCCCAAGCAAGCTTAAGCACAGGCCGTTAACTTTGCTGACTGCTTCATTAACGTTCGGTGACCTCAAGTTTTAGTTGACATTCTAAGCAAACCCCACTTATATTGGCACGCCCGTGCATGGCCCTTCTGAATCCGGTATTCTGGGTTCAGGCTTAAGCAATAACAGACGAATTCACGCATGTTCAAACTGAAACGCCTCGAGATTACCGGTTTCAAATCCTTCGCGGACTACACCGAAATTCTCTTCACAGGTGATGGAATTACCGCCATTGTCGGGCCAAATGGCTGCGGCAAAAGCAATGTCGCCGATGCAATAGCCTGGGTTTTGGGCGAACAACGCGTAAAGCATCTGCGCGGCGGCGCCATGCAGGATGTGATTTTCCAAGGCTCTCGAAACCGTCAACCGAGCGGCATGGCTGAAGTTGTCATGCACATGGTGCGGGATGAGGCTCTCGAGCACGAGCCTGACATTGAAGACATCGACTCAACGCTCGAACAAATTGATGAACAACTTGTAGACATCGATGCGGTTATTCCGTCGCAGGCAGCACAAGCCCTGGAGCCAGAAGCTCAGACAGTTGTCAGTGAAGTGATCACCCCGGAATCGGCAAGCAATCCGGAAGGCACTGCTGGTGAAGGCGGCTCTGAAGAGCAGGTAACGGCAACAGGCTCCTCGCCGAGAACTCAGCAC
>JANMMA010000374.1:0-3447 GCA_031372815.1 Sphingobacteriales bacterium | reverse complement strand
GTTTATCGCGTATTGCCAACAACACCAGCTCGAGTATACGGTACACAAAGACACTGACCTTTTTGCCATTGGTGAACTGATCCAGGAAACCAGGTTCGCGGATTGCCTGATACTAAGTAGTGAATTGTTTTATGAAAACATCAGTAAAGATCAGCCCAACGAATACCTGAGGAAAACCCTTCACGAATCGGAATGCCCGGTGTTATTGGTTCCGGAAAACTTCCACGCACCGGAAACCCTGTTGTTGAGTTATGACGGAAAATCTTCTTCTGTCTACGCCATTAAGCAATTTGCCTATTTATTTCCTGACGTTTGTAATTTGGGTACACTTCTCTTTAATTCAGGTGACAACGGAGATCTATTGCCACATGCCAGCCTGATTCAAGAACTTACGGCAAGGCACTATCAGCCGATCACTATTGAAACATTGAAGATGACGAATAAGGAACAATTGATAGATTGGATGGCCGGTAAAAAAAATGCTATCCTGATAGCAGGTTCATTCGGTCGAAATGAACTTTCTAATTTATTGAAAAAGAGTTTTATTACGGATGTCATCCGCGACCATCGTGTCCCCGTTTTTGTTGCACACCGGTAAAATCTTAAAGCAAATGTCTTACACGAGTAAAACTATTATTCGTCAAGTGACGAAAATTTACTCATTTGCACTTGCACAACCCCACAGTTCCTAATTTCCATTTTTAAAAGAAAGTATGTCGAAATCCGTAGATTCAAATTCAGAACAGGAAATAAAATTTTTAGATGGTCCCCGGTCGCGCTGGGAGGAATTTACGTTCGTTATAAAAGTAATGCTTGAATTCATCAGGGGTTTCAGGGCGCTCCATTTTACCGGTCCCTGTGTCACCGTATTTGGATCAGCTCGCTTCGATGAAAATCATCCCTATTACCAAAAGACAAGGCAACTTTCGGCCGAAATTGCCAAACTGGGTTTTACGATCATGACCGGTGGCGGTCCGGGTATTATGGAAGCCGCCAATCGCGGGGCTAAGGAAGTGGGCGGAAGGTCGATAGGCTGCAATATCATCCTGCCGCATGAGCAAAAACCTAATCCTTATGTTGACCTCTTTGTAAATTTTCATTACTTTTTTGTCCGAAAGACCCTGCTGATCAAATATTCCTACGCTTTCCTGATCATGCCCGGCGGATTTGGAACCCTCGATGAAATGTTTGAAGCGATGACCCTTATCCAGACAAAAAAGATCAAAGACTTCCCCGTAATCATATTCTCCAAAGAATTTCACAAAGACCTGATCGAACACATCAAAAAATTATTAGATGCCAAAACGATTTCCCCCACAGACCTCGAACTTTTCCTAATCACCGATTCTGTTGAAGAAGCCGTAAATCACATCAAGGTATCTATCGACCGCTTTGGGCTGTCGCACGAAAAACCACATCCATTGAAATGGCTGTTGGAAAGGGTTGGGACCTGATCTGAAACAGTCATAAGCCTGGCCGCTACGACAAGCCCGTTTCGTTGCGGTAATGCTGGCCACATTCTACCAGCTCATCAACATGTCGATTCTATATCAATCTTCTTCCTGACCAAAATCATAGGTCTTACGCATTAACTAATTCATTTTTGCGGGGTCGAATTGTAATCTGGTGACCCAATGCTTGTCTTATGAATACTCGTAGTATCATTGAATTGTTCATGAAGGAGAATTCCGCGTGGGAAGATATGATCAGCCGTCAGCGAAAAGAGATACCATTGCTCGACCAGATGATCACCAATATTGTAGAGGAAGAAGTTATGAAAGACGACAAAGCCCGCGTTTTTCTACACCTGAGAAATGAGATCCATAAAACTGAAAAGCATATGGACGAATTGAAAGATGACCTGAATAGACAGCAAAAATACCTTCTTGCCGAACGGAAAAGGACCACGGCAGACCCCTATTCGATCAACACTTTTTTTAGCCAGAAAGTATTGAGGGAGAGGATACGTGAAGTAGAAAAAAGCTTCGTTGAGCTGAAATGCAATTACCTTAATTACGTGGCCACTATCTAACAATGATCAAAGAACTGAAGACCACTTCAACAGTTTGCTATCACTGCGGGGATACCTGCAACCAGTTGGTATTGGCAGACGATAAACCTTTTTGTTGCGAAGGTTGTAAACAGGTATACCTGCTCCTGGATGAAACCGGCCTCTGCAACTACTACGATCTCGATAAAACCCCTGGCATCAAAGCCAAAGGTAAATTTACCGGTTCTCGTTTCGCCTATTTAGATCACGAAGAACTAATCGTAAAACTGATACGGTTCCGCGATGATAAACAGTCCCACGTGCAGTTTTATCTGCCTACCATGCACTGTGCAAGCTGCATCTGGCTGCTGGAAAACCTCCATAAGATTAACCCTGCAATCGTTTCCTCCAAAACAAATTTTCAACGAAAAGAAGTCTTCATCATTTTCCAGCACGATGTGATCAGCCTTAGGCAGGTCGTTGAACTACTCAGTTTTGTGGGCTACGAACCCTATATCAGCCTCAACGACAGTGAACAGAAAAAAGAGAAGAAGATCAACCGCAAACACCTGTATAAAATAGGCGTTGCGGGCTTTTGTTTCAGCAATATCATGATGCTCAGTTTTCCCGAATATTTTTCATCCGGGAATATCGGACTGGAATCTCTGAAACAGGTCTTTACCTATCTTATCCTTTTTCTTTCCATTCCTGTTTTATTATATAGTGCATCGGATTTTTTCATTTCAGGATGGAAAGGTTTGCGACAGGGCTGGCTGAATATTGATGCACCCATCGCACTGGCTATATTGATGGCCTTTGGCAGAAGCCTGTATGAAATTTTAAGCGGAACAGGGCCAGGCTATCTCGATTCTATGAGCGGTATCGTGTTTTTTATGCTGGTAGGAAGATGGTTCCAGAACCGCACCTATGACGCGTTTTCATTTGACCGCGACTATACGGCCTATTTTCCCTTAGGCGTTACCGTTATTGACGGGAGCGAAGAAAAAAATATCCCCCTGGCCAACCTTAAAAAAGGGGATTTTATCCGCGTAAGGCATGAAGAAATGATTCCTGCTGACGGATTACTAACTGAAGGGAAAGGAAAAATCGACTACAGTTTTGTGTCGGGCGAAACAACACCCGTCGAAAAAAATATTGGACAGCTCGTCTATGCAGGCGGTAAACAAATGGGAGCCGCTATTGACATGGAAGTAGTGACACCGGTAACGCAAAGTTATATTACACAGTTATGGAACAATGACGTGTTCCATGAAAACAAACATAAAGAGCAGTCATTCATCCATCCCTGGAGCCGCTATTTCACCTATGCATTATTTAGCATAGCGGCGCTTACTGCAGTCTACTGGTCCATAAATGAGCCTGCTAAATTGTGGCCTTCCGTAACGGCGGTGCTTATCGTTGCATGCCCTTGCAGCCTTTTACTTTCCGCCACATTT
>JANMMA010000341.1:0-15223 GCA_031372815.1 Sphingobacteriales bacterium | reverse complement strand
CAATTCAGAAGAAACAATGACCTCTTCTGCTTCAAAAACTCCCGAAGCATCAGGCGTCGACTTTCCATTCTTGCAACCGGTCGCCAGCACAAAAAACGAAACTGTTATAATGCAGGAAAACTTCAGTGTATTGTACATTTTATTAATTAGATTTAATTTCTTCATTTAATCCAACAGACAGTCGCAAAAAATATTAATAGACAAATAATCAGGAATGCAGAATTTTATGTTTGGTAAATACGTCCATTATCTCATTTGATCAAAACCTTTGGAGAACGTAGCCCAACGCTTCATGACGACTTGGTCGTTTTCCTTCAGCAAGAATTGTTGTTGCGGACTGTGTACTCAATTAAATTTATGCCGGGGATTTCTTCGTATGTGAAAGACTGTTAGAACGACGATTTCTGAGCGGATGATTTCATAGACAATGACGTATGGGAACCGATGCAACCTTACCTGCCGATAATTCCTTTTCACTTTGGCGTTGGCCATTGGAGTGGGTTGGATATTCTTTAGTCCACTATCCAATGCCGCTAAAAATAATTCACCCAATCCTGCTCGCTGATCTTCATACCACAAATAGACATCCCTTGCCGTTGCAACGGCCAGGGGTTTGATAATGAGTGAATACATTTACGAGCTTTTTTTTCCCCGAATGATCTGTTTAGCTTGTGATAAGCTATAAGATTTACTTTTACCACTAACGTGTTTTTCCCGTTCGGTATCCAGGATAACCATATGCTCATCGGTTAGTGTAAAAACTTCCTCCTTCTCGATTTCTTCTTCGAGAAGCATATACATCCCCTTGATTTTCTTATCGTCTGCATCAGCAATAAAATTGATCAGCTTTTTACGTATAGCGGAGGTTGTCATGGCAACTGCTTTTGTATTAAAGTTAGTTTTAAAATTACTAACCTCCTAACCTTAATGAAAAACAGAAGAACCTGAATTTTGAAAATTCAGGCACTTACACACTTGCCGTTTTCTGTATCACCTGCACGGTATCTTTTGGCCGGTGCGGGGATTCGGGATGAACATAAAATTCCCTGAAGATGAGCCTTAGGTTTTGATCAAAAGTCACGTAATTGTATACCCAGTTAATAAATACATGTATCCTGTTTTTTACGCCTAACAATAGCACCAGGTGAAGCAACATCCAGATCAGCCAGGCAATAAAACCGCCGAAATGTAAGTTGGGCTTCGGAATATCGGCGACTGCAAGGTTTCTTCCTACTGTTGCCATAGAACCTTTATCGTGGTATTCAAATTCGCTCAATACTTTGCCTGCAACTATGCGCCTGAAATTTTCCGCCAAATTATCAGCCTGCTTTATCGCCACATTGGCTACCTGGGGATGACCTTTTGGATACAAGGGTGTTTCCATGCTGGCCACATCACCAAGTGCGTATATATTATCGATCCCCTGCACTTTATTGGTGCGGTCTACTTTAATACGGTTTCCCTTTACCACCATGGCAGGATCAATTCCAGTGGGCACATTGCCTTTTATGCCCGCTGCCCAAATCACCATCTTGGTTGGAATGGTAGTACCATCATTCAGTAAAACTTCTTCTCCATCGTAATTTTTTACCATGGTATTAAGCTTCACCTTCACGCCTAGTCTTTGCAGATATTCAAGTGATTGCTCGCTCGATTTCTGGCTCATGGCACCAAGCACTTTGTCCATTCCTTCCAACAAATAGATTTCCATCCCGCTGAAGTCCAGGTCAGGATAGTCTTTCGGGAGCACATAGGTCTTCATCTGCGCGATAGCGCCACTAAGTTCAACGCCTGTTGGTCCGCCCCCCGCGATAACCACAGTCATCAGCTTTTTTAACTCGAGCGGGTCCTGCTCCATCACCGCTTCTTCAAAATTATGAATGAGTTCGTGCCTGATACGAAGCGCTTCAACGGTCGACTTCATCGGCATGGCATGCTTTTGCAATTCAGTATTCCCAAAGAAGTTGGTGTCTGCACCGGTAGCCAGCACCAGGACGTCATATTCAAATACGCCAATATCAGTTGTAACAGTCTGCAACCTGGTGTCAACAGATTCTACTTCCGCGAGCCTGATCCTTACATTCCTGCTTTTCTGAAACACGCGCCTAAGGGGAAAAGATATATTGGACGCATCAAGGCTACTGGTAGCTACCTGGTAGAATAATGGCTGAAATTGGTGATAATTAACTTTATCCAGGAGAATGATTTCAAACCCCGCTTTGTTATTCAGGTTGCGGGCGAGTTTTAACCCTGCAAAGCCTCCACCGACTATAATTATTCTCATGTTTCTTATTTAGTATTTAGCCCTAATATGCTGATGCTGCAAATAAAAGGCCATCATACTAACAAAAACATAAGATATTAGTTGTTCCAGGTTTACTTATCAAAATACGGGATATCATCGAGCGAAATACTGTCCTTTTGCTGCCAATAGGCCAGCGTTACTATATGCCCGTCTTTGGTTTGCAACAAGCGGCCAAAAACGGCATTAATAGCATTAAAGGTGACATCGGTAACGCCCACAGTAAATGTTTCTGCCAGCGGACCGGGAGCAGGCTGTGGAACAGTTGTGACATTCGCTGGAGAATATTCCCCTTCAACAACGACAGGTTTCGGTGCCGGTGCCGTTGCAACTTTAGGCGGTGGAGAAGCCACCACCACCACAATATAATGATTGAGTTCAAGAAGATCTTTTAAAAATGCCACCCTTGCCGGCTTTACATTTTTTTCCACGATGGCACACTTGATACCGTCTAGCTCGTCAAATAAATGATTTTGATTGATTGCCATCTGCTAATTTTTTCTATTGCCCTTCACATTAATCCTTTTAAATAGTCATAGATCCAACTGAATAACCCACCGAAAATAATACCGGCTGCACAGATTAATAGTCCAAACCTGGCTGGTCCGGAAATATTTATAGTGCTGGTGTTCCGTGGTTCATCTGGTGCACTGAAAATAATCCTGACTACCTTCAGGTAATAGTATAACGACAGGATCATGTTAAATGCAGCGAGCCCTATATAAACATAATTTCCTTTGGAAGCACCGGCCATGAGCAAAAACAATTTACCGAAAAAACCTGCTGTGGGTGGAATACCTGCCAGGGAAAATAAAGCCAGCGCCAGCGTCCAGGCTAGCATTGGGCTCCTGCTATACAATCCTTTGAGTCCACTGATGGTATCGATGCCTTCATTGGACGATAATGTTGCCGCAACACCAAATGCAGCAAGGTTCGAAAAAATATAGATCAGCACGAAGTAGGTTACGGATAACAGCCCATCATTGGAATTACTACTGAGACCCACCAGAATGAAACCCACCTGCGCAATGGAAGAGAAAGCAAGGAATCGCAGGAAATTATTTTGCCGCATGGCAAAAAGGTTACCAATCAGCATGGTGCCTACAGACAATATGACAACGATGGTATACCAGGTGTTGGCGATGTTTGGAAAAACCGTATACAATACACGGAGAAAAATAAATGCCATAGCGCCTTTCGACACAACACTCAGAAATGCGGTTACGGCTACCGGTGAGCCTTCATATACATCTGCCGTCCAAAAGTGAAACGGAATCACGGATAGTTTGAAGGCAAAGGCACTAAATAGCAAAACAAAACCTAAAATATGCAGCGGATGTTCCTGAAGGCTTCCCCATATCTGTGCAAAATCAAGCGATCCGGCAATGCCATAAATAACTGAAATTCCAAATAACAAAATTCCAGATGATAAGGCAGATGACAGGATCATTTTCATCGCGGCTTCAGAAGATTTCTTTCTGTCCAGGTCGAAATTGGCCATGGCCGCGATAGGTATGGTCGCCAGTTCGAGAGACAGGTAAAACATAAGCAGGTTATCACTGGAAATCATGAAGAACATTCCCATCAGGGCCGATAACATCAAGATAAAAAACTCCGTAAGATGTTCAGATTTTCTGAGCCAGTCGGTACAAATTAATGAAATGAGATAAACACCAGTGGCCAAAATTGCTTTTTGTATACCGAGGAATTGGTTATGAATATACATGCCGTCAAATATCCTTCCGGTCTGGTTAAAGACCAGTGCCACGGCAATATTCAATAACAACAACAACTGCACAACAGATAATAATGCATTGTTGGATATGCCTTTTCCGAGTTTGATAAATAGCAGGATGAAAATGATCGTTGCGATCATCAACTCCGACTTCATCAGTATAAAATATTCATTCATGTTCAGTGCTGTCTTTTAATTTCCGGCCAGTTTATCTATGATCACATCCACTCCCGGTGTTACCAGGTCATACAGCCATGACGGCATAAGTCCCATCAATAAAATTCCTGCTATAAGGATTACAGCGGCCCACTTCTCATTCCATACAGCATCTGTAAGCCCTATATATTCCCGTTTGACAGGACCCATAGAAACCTGACCCACCGCTCTTAAAATATACACGGCGGTAACCACTATAGACATGCAGGCTACAACGGTAGCACCGCGATGAAATACATCAGCCTTTTCCCATGAACCTGCAAAGACCGTCATTTCAGCAACAAATCCACTCAACCCCGGAAGGCCAAGAGAACAAAACCCTGCAATAAACATTACCGTAATGATAAAAGGCATCACCTTCATCAAACCTCCCATAGCAGCCACCAGCCTGGTGTGCGTACGCTCGTACATCATGCCGATGATGGCGAAGAAAAGGGCTGTCATCAGTCCGTGCGACACCATTTGGAATACCGCTCCTGTGATCGCCGTTTTTGTCAGCATACCAATACCAAGCAAAACAAAACCACAATGGCTAACCGAAGAATACGCATTAATGTATTTAAGGTCTTTTTGCATCATCGTCGCGAAAGCTCCATAAATAATAGCAATTGATGCAAGTACTATAATAATGTTTGAGTACTCCTGTGCCCCTTCGGGCATCAGGTAGGTTGCTGCACGCAGGCATCCATAACCACCAAGTTTCATGGAGATACCGGCCAGGAACATTGAACCAGCCGTTGGTGCCGAAGAGTGACCATCAGGTACCCAGGTGTGAAACGGAAACATCGCTGTAAATACACCGAAGCCCGTGAACACCAATGGGAATATCCAGCGCTGAAGTTCAAATGGAATATTCATTTGAGAGAGCCTGACCATATCAAAAGTCCTTTCACCGGTGGGAAGAGAAAAATATAAGGCAAGTATACCAACGAGGATCAGCGCAGAGCCTCCCATCAACATCAGCGCAAGCTTATTTGCCGCGTAGGTCTTATTGCCACTACCCCAGATGCTAATAAAAAGGTATTTAGGAATCACGGCAACTTCCAGGAAAAAGAACATTAGCATAAGGTCGAGTGACATAAAAAATCCATACGCTCCAAGTGAGAGCAGGATCAGCAGGAAGAAAAACTCTTTCGGCATTTCCTCCATTTTCCAGGATACCAGTACACCAGCGACTACTACGAAGGCAGTGAGCATGATCATGGCGACAGATATACCATCTGTACCAAGATGGAAACTAAATCCAAGGGAAGGGAACCAGGTAAACTGCTGCTCGAATAGGATCGGGTATACGTTACCAATAGCACGCTCCCGGTTGAATGCAACAAACAGCAAGAGGCAAAGGATAAGTTGTGCAATGGCTCCGGCAAGGGCTACTATTCTTGATTGCTGTTTCGGAACAGCAAGTATACCGAGTACAGTCAGTAATGGAATGAATAAAATCAGCAGTAAGTTCATCAGTTTAAAATTTCAATACATGTGGCGCTTGTAAATATTTACTTCATGGCTAACATGTAGACAGATACAATTATGATTATGCCTGCCAGGAACGCCAGCCCATACTGCTGAACCTTTCCTGATTGCATAGTTTTAATGTTTTCCGAAACCCATCCGGTTGCTTTACCGGACCCGCTCACCAATCCATCAATAATATTTTTATCAAACCACGCAGCAGGTTTTGCAATCATGTTGAACAGAATACTTTTCGTTATAAAAAGGTAGATCTCATCAATATAAAATTTCCTATGTGCTGCCTGGTATATCAAACCCAGTCCACGCGAAACCTCATGCGGACGATTGTTTTCCTTCCTGAAGAGATACATGGCAGACAGTATTCCTGTTAATGCAGCAACCACCGGGGCAATGGAAAATTCCCAATGAAAAACTGAGGGCAGAACTTTGCCATCACTGCTTACAAATTCACCAAAGGGAATAAATCCGGCAGCCACCGCACCAAAAGCAAGAATTACCAACGGCAATACCTTAAACAGGTCTTCTGTTTTGTGATTCGAAGCATCGTGGTGTTTAAGATGTTCTGGCTTCCACCAGAAAATAGTAAAGTATAGCCTAAACATGTAAAATGCAGTAAGGGCAGAGGTCAGAAGGGCAACATAATATATTGGTCGATTTCTTTCAAACGCTGCCAGCAGTATTTCCTCCTTGCTGAAAAACCCTGCGAAAGGAGGTATACCTGAAATAGCAAGGCAGGCAATTAAAAAACAGATATGCGTAACAGGCAATGCTTTTCTAAGTCCGCCCATGTCTCTCATCTCATTACTGTGTACATGATGAATCACCACTCCTGCACCCAGGAACAACAATGCTTTGAAAAGTGCATGGGTAAAGAGATGAAATTGTGAAGCGGTAAATCCTAGTCCGGCTTCTCCACCGTAACCCGACACACCCAGCGCAAACATCATGAACCCGATCTGCGACATGGTGGAATACGCAAGTACTCTTTTAATATCTGTTTGCGTACACGCAATTACCGCTGCAAACAAGGCGGAGAAAGCGCCAACATTGGCGATAAACTGAAGTACACCAGGAGCAGAAATAGCGTACACGGGAAACAATCGGGCAACAAGAAAAACACCAGCTACCACCATAGTGGCCGCATGGATCAGTGCAGATACGGGCGTTGGTCCTTCCATGGCATCAGGAAGCCAGATATGCAGTGGGAACATGGCACTCTTTCCGGCTGCCCCCATGAACACCAGCGCAAGTCCCCAGCTAAGTGCAGATATTCCAAGGAACATACTACCTGTGGCACTGCTTAATACGGGACCTTGGGTTGTGAGCCTGGCAATCAGCGTTTGAAAATCAAGCGTGCCTGCCTGGTTTGATAAAACCAGTATACCGATGAGGAATCCGAGATCCGCAAAACGCGTAACGATAAATGCTTTTTTCGCAGCGGCCAGGGCCGATGATTTCTGATAATAAAAACCAATCAGCAAAAAAGATGATACACCCACCAGTTCCCAGAAAATGTACATCTGGAAAAGATTGGCGGAAAGAACAAGGCCGAGCATGGAAAAACTAAACAGGCCAAGGAAAGAATAATATACCGGAAACCGCTCTTCACCTTTCATATAAGAAAGGGAATAGATGTGCACCATAAGTGAAACTAATGTTACCACCAGGATCATCATTACCGAAATTGGATCAAGCAAAACGCTCATATCTATTTTCAGTCCATTCCCAAACTGAAGCCACGGAATATTTATCGGTATCGATGCTTTATAAACACCATCGACCTTTCCGTTCTTAAAAAAATAAGTATAGGCGGTTACAGCAGAGATCAGGAAAGAGACTGCCATCAGCAGCGTGCCGATAAAGCCGGATTTGTTTTTGAACAGCGACTTGCCGAATAATCCAAGTAAAACAAAAGACAATAAGGGCAATAAGGGTATGAGCAGTATGTTGGATGTGTCCATATATTCAATTAACCTTTCATCTCCTCCGCTACTTCCACGTTGATCGAATCGTGTGTCCGGTACAGGTTGATGATTATCGCAATAGCGACAGCTGCTTCAGCCGCGGCTATGGCAATGACAAAAACCGCAAAGAACAATCCATCGAGCTTACCTGGATATAGATATTTATTGAAGGCGATAAAGTTCAGGTTTACGCTGTTCAGCACAAGTTCAATGCTCATCAGCATAGTGATCAGGTTTCTTCTTGTAAAAAAGCCATAGATACCGGCGAAAAACACAGTAGCACTAATGATCAGCAAATGATATAGTCCCGGTTCCATCATGGGTTTTGGGTTTTTGTGCGCATGGCTATCACAATACAGCCCACCATGGCAGCTAACAAAAGAATACTTACCACTTCAAACGGTAATGCATAACCGTATTTCGATACGCCAAGCATTTGTTCACCTATCGTGCTCACAGTGGGTAGCGTAGGCGCCCCCGATGCAGCAGTAAAATTGTATCTCAACAATAAATTCAGCACCAATGCCAGCCCGAGCAGTGTAGCTAATCCTGAAAACACTGTTCTTCGTTCGATGGGCCTGGGAAGCTTTTCACCGGATGACTGGGTCAGGAATATCGAGAAAATGATCAGTACCACAATTCCGCCTACGTACACTACGATCTGCACCGCCGCAACAAACTGATAATCGAGCCAGAAATAGATACCCGCAATACCTATGAGGGAAAAAAGTAGAAAAATAGCGGAGCGAAAAATCTGCCTGGTCGTCACGGAAGCAATGGCACTCACCACGATCATTGCCGCCAATAAATAAAAAATGATGTTTGCGCCTGACATTAGTAATATTTACGTATAAGTTTGTCCTACATTTCGCTCACTTCCCAATTTATCCAATTTGCACATTTTCACTCCACTCCTTCCTGCAAATGTGAACCCGGTTTATTCAACACTTTGGTCAGCTCTGCACGATTGTAGACACTGTGTTCAAAACTCTGCGCCATTTTGATGGCGTCTGTCGGACAAGCCTCGATACAGAGATTGCACATAGTGCACAATTCAAGATGGTATATGAATTTGTCAATTGCTTTTTTCTTTTTTCCCTCCGGGCTGATGTCAAACTTGGTAACAATTTTAATGGTACCATTTGGGCAGGCCAGTTCACAGGCAGTGCAGCCCGTGCACCTGTGTTCATTAGTTTCCGTATGCGGCATCACCACTTCTCCGCGAAAGCGTTCCGGTAATACCAGGGTATCTTTGTTGTCGGGATACTGCTGCGTAATGATCTCTTTGTGATGGGTGAAATAGTACAACGTACGTTTCATCCCGATCGCCATTGATTTCAATGCGCCGTAGACATCTGATATATACTCTTTCAAAAACATAATTCTAATTCAATAGTCAAAAATCAATATTCACATTCCCACATTTATCACATTCCCACATTTCTAGAAATGCCATCCTTTAATCGCTATTACGGTCACCAATAAAATATTAACCATGCTGATGGGCAAAAGGTATTTCCATTCCAGGTTGAGCAATTGGTCGATGCGGAGCCGGGGAAAAGTCCACCTGAACCACATGATCAGGAAAATAAGGAAAAACGTTTTACCGAAAAACCAAATGGACGAAGGGATATAATCCATGATATGATTGAACCCCTGCCAGTTCCCAATGTGAAATGGCATCCATCCTCCTAAAAATAATGTTGCACCAATAGCGCAAACAATAAATACATTAATATATTCTGCCAGGAAAAACAAAGCGAATTTCATTCCTGAATATTCTGTATGAAATCCACCTGTTAATTCAGACTCTGCTTCAGCTAGATCGAATGGCGCACGATTCGTTTCTGCTGTCACTGCAATGATAAAGATTACAAAGGCTATGATGGCAGGGATATGTCCTTTGAATATCCACCATCCGTTTTCCTGTGCTTTGATAATATCTGATATTTGCAGGCTGCCGGTAAGTACCACTATACTCAGAATTGCAAGTCCGGCACTAAGTTCATAGCTAACGATCTGCGCACCGCTTCTCATAGCGCCGAGTAGTGAATATTTATTGTTGCTGCTCCATCCTGCCATCAGGATTCCGATGATAGAGATAGAAGAAACCGCAGTGATATACAATACGCCGATGTTTAGGTCCCACATTGCAAAGTCTTTCGCGAATGCAATAGGTGCGAGTAACAGCATGGCGGTGATCATCGCAATGAACGGCGCCAGGTTGAACATAAACTTATCTGATCCGTCGGGTGAGATGTTTTCTTTGACGAGAAGTTTTACGGTATCGGCCATGGACTGAAGCATTCCTTTTGGACCAACACGGTTGGGTCCCAGCCTGATCTGCATATATGCCGATACTTTTCTTTCCATGATCACCAGGACCAACCCCAGTATGGCAAATAGCCCAATGGCAGAAAGTCCGACAATCACCATCTCCATCACAAGCACCCATACGGGTGGAAGTATGGCATTAAGCCCGGCGTCGATCGATTTAGATATGTTTGAAAAGCTCCACATAAGAATTTTCGAATTGGCTGATTGGCGAATTGGCGAATTAACCCTGAACTCCGACGCACTAACGAATCCGCCAATCCGTGAATTCGTTAATCCGACAATCGATCAACGATCGATATCCGGAATCACCAAATCCAGGCTACCCATAATCGCCACCAGGTCGCCGATCTTCGAACCCCTGGCCATATGACCAAGCGCACTCAGGTTTGAATATCCCGGCGAACGAAACTTTATCCTGTAAGGCGTTGTTCCGCCTTCACTGACTATATATACCCCAAACTCACCCCTTGCTGTTTCAACCCTCGAATAGTATTCACCTTTCGGAAGTTTCAAAACGGCTTTAGTCTTCGCCTGAAAATCTCCTTCTGGTATATTATCTATTAATTGTTCAACGATAGACAATGACTGCCTTAATTCCAGCATCCTCACCATATACCTTGCATAGGTATCGCCTTCTGTCAGCAGCACTTCATCAAATGTTAGTTTATCATATATCCCGTATGGATATAACTTCCTGATATCGCAGCTCACATTACTGGCCCTTGCACTCGGACCGCTGACGCCCCAGGAAACGGCATCTTCAGGACTCAGGTAACCAACATTTTTGGTTCGGTTGATGAAGATGGTATTATAGGTTACCAGCTCATCATATTCATCCAGTTTATCCTTGAACTGTTGTATAATTTGTTTTACCCTTTTGTAAAAATTTGGATGCAGGTCAGCCATTACACCACCGGGCACCATGTAGTTCATAGTAAGTCTTGCACCGCAGGTTTCCTCCATCAGGTCGTTGATCATTTCCCTTTCGCGAAAGGCGTGGAAAAATGGCGTGATGGCACCAACGTCCATAGCCAAAGCTCCCCACCACAGTACATGCGATGCAATTCTTGTCAGTTCATCCATAAGCACACGAATCACCTCTGCGCGTTGTGGAACTTCGATCTGCAGGCCTTTTTCTACACCCAATACGCAAGCATGATTATTGATGTGTGCAGAAAGATAATCCATGCGGCTGGTGGAATAAGTAAACTGACGGTACGAAAGTGATTCGCACATTTTTTCTATAGATCGATGGATGTAACCAAGGTGAGGTTCAACCTTTTTTACAGTTTCGCCATTTATGGTAATCAGCAGGTGCAACACTCCGTGCGTGGCAGGATGCTGGGGCCCGATGTTTATCACCAGGTCACCTGATTCCGTTACGGCTACTTCATCTTTAAACGTGATCATTTACCTTTTATATTATCGCATTAAACACATTACCACATTAGCTCATTAACTCACAGCTTTATCATGTTTACCGGATCATCATAGTCTTTCCGCATCGGGTTTTTCCCTTCCCATCCATCAGGCAGGATCAGCAATCTCAGGTCTGGATGATGTAAAAAATTAACCCCAAACATTTCATATACTTCCCGCTCATGGAATTCCGCGGTACGCCAGATCTGGCAGATCGTTTCTATTTCAGGATTATCCCTGTTCAGCTTTGATTTTACTACGATGTTATGACGGTGACGCGTACTCGAAAAATGGTATACCATCGTAAGATGCGTTTTCCAGTCCACACAAGTCAGGCAGAACATATAGTCGAACCAAAGCTCCGAATCATTCCTCAACGTTTGCGCCAGGAAAGGCCAGGCTTCAGGCTCAACATACATATTCAGCCATTCCCCACCCTCTTCGAAACTGAGTTCCGGCAATTTTTCTGCGAGCTTAACCTGTAATTCTTCCTTAGTCATCTTTTCTCTTTCAATATTTTCTCCTGCAGCGTGATCAATGCGTGTAAAAGTGCTTCAGGCCTTGGTGGGCATCCTGCAACATAGACATCTACAGGTAACACATGGTCCGCCCCTTTCACAACCGAGTATGTATTGTAGAAAAAAGGGCCGCCGCTGGTTGCACAGGCACCCATGGCAATAACGTATTTGGGATCAGGCATCTGGTCGTACAACCTCCGTAACACTGGCGCCATTTTGTTGACGATGGTACCAGCGATAATAATCACGTCAGCCTGCCTCGGCGTGGCACGGGCCACTTCAAAGCCAAACCTCGACCAATCGTATTTTGCGGAAGCGGTAGACATCATTTCGATGGCACAACAGCTCGTTCCAAAAACCAGTGGCCACAACGAATTGCTCCTTGCCCAATTGATAAGGTCGTCCAGTGCACCGGTAAGCAGACCACCACCTGGAGTGTCTATTACCTGTCCCGGAAAATCTGTTACTGGCCTTTGTCCTGTTTCCAAACCATTAATGTTTTAAAAATTCACATTCTCCATTTTCTCACTTCCCTATTTGTACTTTCCAATTTGACAAATTTGCCAACTTCCCAATTTCCTTCTCCTTCCACATTTCCAAAATCCGCCAATTTCCCAATGTCCTTCTATTTCCTCATTTGCACTTTCACATTTCCCACATTTCCCAATTACCTCATTTCCAAGCCAGCGCTCCTTTCTTATGCGCATACAGGAAGCCCATAAAAAGGATGAAAAAGAAGATCAGGATCTCGACCAGGGCTGGCCATCCAATTTTTTTGACCACAACAGCCCATGGATACAAGAAAATGAGCTCCACGTCAAAGATCAAAAAGATCAATGCAAAAAGATAATATCCTACATTAAACTGAATGTACGTTTTGCCCAATGTGGGTACTCCGCATTCGTAAGGCTCAAGTTTTTGCTTATTGGTGGTGCCGGTCAGTACAGCCCTTGAAATGAGTATGGCGAAGATCGAAAAACTTACTGCGGCAAGGATCAGTACAATCATTGAAACCGGTCCCATAGTATTTTTTTATTCGTGCTAAATTTATACAGATTAATTCAACGACCACAAACTTTGTTACTGTCCGTTTTACAAAACTGTACCTTAAATTAAAGGCATGGTATGAGGTAAAAGGTTCGACGAGGTGATTTTAATCATTTCATTCCCTTCCGCTATAACTTACGAAAGCCAACTTACGACTGTCGGGTGACCATGAAGGCACGTTAATGGTTCCCTGTCCGCCATACAAATGCGCAATTACCCTCGGAGCCCCGCCAGAAACTGGCATAAGGCGCAGCATCACACGTTTTAATGCCGGATGATCATTAGGAGAAATCGTTGGTGGAAACGTTATAAAGGCAATCCATTTTCCATCTGGAGAAATATGCGGGAACCAATTGTTATACTCATCAAAAGTCAGCTGTTCTTTTTGTGAACCATCGGGTTTCATTCTCCACAGTTGCATGGTACCTGATCCGGTCCAGTTGAAATAAATATACTTTCCATCGGGAGAATATTCTGACCCGTCAACATGTCCGCTGGTATTTTTAGTAAGATTCTCTTCTGCCCCATCCTTCACCGAGATCTTATACACATTATAAATATCGGTACCTCTTTGTCCGATTACCAGTACAGATTTACCATCAGGCGACCAGCCATGCCAATAAGACGGTGTTTTATCCGAAACCTGTTTTGGCTCTCCCCCCGTCAATGGGACGGTGTACACTGTTGAACCTCCACCTGGCTTACCGTCAACATGACTGCTTATGGCCAGCATTTTACCATCGAAGGAAATTCCATGATCATTATTATTTCTGCTAGCCGAACCCGTATTAAGTTTTACTGGTTGTCCGCCCACCTCCGGAATGGTATACAATGATCCACCTTCATTAAACAGCAGCGTTTTTCCATCAGGCATGTAATTAGGCGCTTCAAACCTGGTGGCGCTCTCATAAATGATCTTCCGCAAGCCAGTGAAAACGTCAATATATTCCAGCCTGGACCCTTTGAAACTGCCATTGTAATTACCTGCATATGGTTTATCAATGCTCACGTTCCATGCCCGCATATTCATTACTGAATTGGCATCATGGGAACAAGCAAAAAGTCCTGCCATTACCGAATCCGGCATATCCGGCATCATCCTCTCCCCAACCAGTTGAAGCGGCTCTCCCTTTGGCGCTGCCCGCATGATAAAAAGCTTTCCTTTCCTTTCCAATTGCAGCACTTCCACCGTTTTCTTGGGAAACCTGATTTCATCTTCCGGGTCGCGCATATAAGCTCCCTTGAGCGGACGAAACTGCATACTATTCAGTCCGTCAGCATGCATGGTGGCGACTACATGCGCCGATTGCGGATCGGGTGATTCTCTCACCATCCATCCTCCCTTACGGTGAGGTTCACCCGAAGTATCCGTAATGGCAAAACTTGCCGTAAGAATGAAATCCCCTTTGATATAGTTATATGCATACTGGAATTCATCCCGATTGAACCATATGTTATATCCTGCACTACTAAGGGCATATGACTGTGAGGACGCATCGAAAGCTATCCCTCCAGGTAAACGTGGTTTTCCGATATCAGCCTGCTGTTGAAAAATTCCAGCGCGTTGTGAAAATCCGGGCACTACAAAAAGTATGGTAAAAACAATGACAAGCAATTTCATCAGTAATGTTGTTTGAGAAGGCAGTAAGTTAAGGAATAATTAGTTCACCAACCGCTTGTCAATCTCTGCTTTAATCAGGGATGACCATAAAACATACCCCTGCCTGTTCAAGTGAAGCTGGTCCTGTACGAATAGCGCTGATCTTGGTTTACCATCGGTACCAAGAAAGGATTTTTCCGTATCAATAAAATACATATTCTTATTCTTCTCACACATCTCGCGGATGCGGCTATTCATGACAAAAACCTTTTCCATCACCCTGATCCTTGAATTTACCGGCGTTATTGCAATCCAGAAAACAGGCACAGCCGGGTACTTTTTTCTTACTTGCTTATTGATAAAATTCATCCAGTATGCAATAGAGTCAGCGGCCATATCATTTGCTGATCCGGTAATGTTGTTAGTACCTGCAAAAAATACAATGGCTTTGAAGTTGTGCGGATATACAATGCGGTGAAGATAATATGCCAGGTCCTCGATCTTTGCCCCGCCAAAGCCGCGCTTGATCACGTGGTAAGGAGCCATGTCTTCCGCGATGGTATTCCATAAACGAATGCTGGAACTACCAGTGAATAAAATAGCATCAGACGG
>JANMMA010000318.1:0-3272 GCA_031372815.1 Sphingobacteriales bacterium | reverse complement strand
GTTGCGGGAGCCGGGTTGTACATCAGCTCGGTGATGCGGATCGAGGGATACCCTGGAAACAAGCCCTGGAAATGGCTTGCAAGGCAGCAGCTATTGCTGTGACAAGGATGGGAGCGCAGGCGAGTGCGCCGTTCCGCGAGGAGGTATTCATAGACTAAAATAACCACAACATGTTCATCATCGAATCTTACTCAACCGCAGTAGTCTTCTGCATCATCACCATGCTCTGCTGGGGATCATGGGCCAATACTCAGAAACTCGCGCCCCCATCATGGAGGTTCGAATTATTCTATTGGGATTATGTATTGGGCATTATAATCCTTGCGCTTATACTCGGACATACCCTCGGAAGTACAGGTACCGAAGGACGCCCGCTCACAGAAGACCTGCACCAGGCAAGTGACGACAATATTCTTTCCGCACTATGGGGTGGAATACTTTTTAACGCCGCAAATATTTTGCTGGTAGCAGCCATTTCCATTGCGGGTATGTCGGTCGCTTTTCCGGTAGGGATCGGACTTGCACTTGTGATCGGTGTTATCGTTAACTACATCGATGCACCCATCGGTAATCCCACATTATTATTTGGCGGAGTAGCCCTGGTGATGCTAGCCATCATATTGAATGCATATGCTTATCGAAAAAAACAGTCGAGCCAGGAGTCCGTTTCCAGTAAGGGACTTATCCTTGCTGTAATAGCCGGTGCACTGATGGGATTATTTTATAAGTATGTGGCCAATGCCATGTTCCCCGATTTCAAACACCCGGTCGATGGCAAGTTAAGTCCATACACCGCCGTGGTGGTTTTTTCCGTGGGCATCCTTCTCTCTAACATCGTCTTCAATACACTGCTGATGCGATTTCCGTTTACGGGTATCCGTGTGAGTTATAAGGACTATTTCGCCGGTAGTTTAAAATCGCACCTCATGGGTGTACTGGGTGGAATGATATGGTGCATCGGTATGTCGTTCTCTATACTTGCTTCGGAGAAAGCCGGACCTGCAATTTCCTATGGGCTCGGACAAGGCGCCACTATCGTTGCAGCTATCTGGGGAATTTTTGTTTGGAAGGAATTTAAAGACTCATCGAAAGACGTGTATACCCTGCTCTATGTTATGCTGGGGTGCTATGCCGTAGGATTGGCCCTGATCATCATATCCCGATAACAAATTATTTTACCCGATGAAATCGTATTTACTCGATGCATTACTTAAAGGTCTGCATGTTCGTACCCGGTTTATGGTATTTCCAAAATAGTAAATTCCGGTTAGATTTATTAACGACTCCGTTCTTTTGCGAATTACATGTCCTACCCTTATTGATTTAAAACTCATTCATATGCGGTTCAAAAAAACATCAGGAGACTTCAGTATCTATGCCGTTGCCGGTACACACACCGTTCTTTTGTCTGTTGATATACCCAAAAACAAGATCGATGGCTTTGATTTTCTCGGTTTCAGTTTTGAACGAGTCGATAACAATAATGATAAAATTTTTTTAAACGGATCTAAAGTTTTTGCTTCACTGCTTCCACCAGCCTTTACAGAAGAGCAACTCAAAGCTGCAAGAAAGAAATCTCTTGTTCAATCTTTTTTTTGGAAAGATTATCGGGCCGATCCGGGCCAGACTTATACCTACACTATCCGCGCGATGTTTGGTGTGGCATCGGACTTTGCCGAAGTCTACAGTAATTCGATAACGGTTAGTACTGAACCCCTGTTTGCAGGAAAGCATTCCGTTTTCTTCAATTATGGGGTAACCGGCTCACAAGCGTATTCACAGAACAAGGAGTTCGGCAATAAAAATCTCAAAAACCTCACGGATGCCAAATTAGAAAAAGCATTGAGCTTCCTGGGAAGGGAATTATGGTCGGATGGAATTCTTGAATTCGTGAAAAAGGCAAATACAAAAAAACATTCCCTTTATTGCGCTTTCTATGAAATCAAATATCCCGGATTCCTTAAAGAATTAAAGGCAGCCAAAACAAGAATAAAAGACCTGCAGATCGTCTACAATAAACTTTCCGCTCAAAACCAGGAGTCTACAGACCCAATGATTGATCCTGGCAATATCCAGTCGCTTACGAAATTTGGTCTTGACTCGGTTAGCCATGGCCGTTCAAAAGCCAGTCAGCCCCATAACAAATTCATGGTGCTTTGTGAAAATGACAAGCCCATCGAAGTATGGACGGGATCTACAAACCTTAGCATGTCGGGAATCTTCGGTCATTGTAATACCGGCCACTGGATCAAGGACGCAACCATCGCGAAGCAATATAAAGACTACTGGGACCTGTTGAAAGACAATCCCAAAATGAAGGACCTCGCTGATCTTTCTGAATCCCTCCAGGAAGACGCAGACCTGACCAAACTCAAGAAGGGCATCTATGTATTTTTCAGTCCGCGAAATCTACCCCATCCGGATAAAACAACACCTCCTCACTTGAAGGCTTATGCGAAACTAATTAATAGCGCAAAAGAACTTGTATGCATGATTATTCCCTTCAATTATGATCCTGTTTTTAGATCTGTATTTGATCAGGACAAGGATTTCCTCCGCCTTTTGCTTTTTGAAAAAGCATCGGAGGCCAAAGTTGCCAAAAGCAATGATGTGGATCTAAAAGTAACAGGAGGTGCAATTCTGAATGAGCCACTTGAGCAATGGGTGAGAGAGGTAACAGCAGCTACTTCGGCCGGGTCCAAAAATGTATTGTATGTCCATAACAAATTCTTCATCATCGATCCGTTAGGTGATAACCCGATCGTGCTAAGTGGTTCAGCTAATTTTTCCATCAACTCTATTGTTGGCAATGATGAAAATTCAGTGCTGATCATAGGCGACCAACGAGTTGCGGATATTTACCTTACCGAATTCAATCGTCTTTTCGAACATTTCTGGCCGAGATACCTTAGAACCATCAGCAAAAAGAAAGAAGGCTTTGATAAACCGCTAGATGAAGATTATGAATGGTATAAAGACTACTTGAACCCCAAGACTTACGGCTTTAAAAGAAAACAGTTATTCATTAATATGAAGGGAACGAAAAAAGGATAGTATTAAATTAAAAATGTTTGATTCCCAACCAAGCGTCAGACTACTTATCATTTATCGTTACTAAATAAACGAAAAAATCATTTCATCTTCTCGCTATAATTGGTGTTCGAAACAACCCGTTTCACTTTGCCGTTTGCGTCTCTTTCAAATTGTATAAGTTGGCCGGGAAGTTCATCCTGCCTTACGGCCCTGAAATCGCCGGGCGTAGAAGTGGGCTT
>JANMMA010000026.1:0-1806 GCA_031372815.1 Sphingobacteriales bacterium | reverse complement strand
GTCGTTGTCAAATTTTCCGCCAACCGGGTAAATTCCATAGAGGGTGCGTTGGAAACCATCTGGTGGTATGCCGCGATCGTTACCATGGTCCCTGCCATAAAATCCTGCAAAGTTCGCGACACAGAAGGGCGTGCCTGGAGGGTAGTGTGCGGGTATCGGACTATTGGCGCATTCAAGGGTAGTGACCGGAAGGGTGGTAGTGTTGCCGATCTGGCGATAGAAATAATATCTCCATCGGGGATCAAGATCAACTCCTTTTTCTTCGTACACGGCCCACATAAAATAATTTCCGACATAGTCTGTTGCACCGCCGTTCGTATAGAAAGAACTGTATTTCGGGTGACGGCTGTTGGGATTTAATGACTTCTGGCTATACCTGAATACAAAGGCCTGCGCATCAGTGTTGATCAGTTCTCCGTCAGCGAGTAATGCATTGATTTTCGTTTTTGCAGTATTATCAACAAGTCTAATTTGGTTAAGCAATTTAAGTTTGATGGTTTTTGCTGCCCGTCTCCAACTGGCTGCTTTCGCCGTGGGAGAAGTGCTGGCTACATAGAAAAGGTCATTTGACGGAACAGCAGTAAGGGTTGTTACCCTGTTGAAATTGGCAATGGCACTGTCAAGTAATTGAAACACCGAATCATAAACGACTTTACCCGGATCTGCTTTGGGATTGGTATTCGCAATTCCGGTATTGGCTTCTGAATACGGTACATCGCCATAAAAATCAACCAGTATAGAAGCAGTGAAGGCTTTGAGCATCTGCGCCATACCAATGTGCAGGTACCTGTTTGAATTTTGTGCAATCGGGATCAGGGCATTTACATTTTTAAAGATACCCTGGTAGGCGTTTCTCCAGGTATTATCGACTGTAGTTGGACTATACGCATCAAGGTATGTCCTGGAAGCCAGGTATTCCATTCTCGTTAATTCAAGACCGTTTTCATTCAGGTTTGGTAAAGCGTCCTGTTGTCCGGCATTTCCATAAATATCCGCAAAAGCAAGCTGCACAAAGTTGAGATAAAGATCAACATCCGCCGTTTCAGGAGCAGGAAAATTGGGATCCGTAAGTTTGTCATCCATCTTATTACACGCAACGCTGATGGTCAGGATGGTCATGACAAGTAAGAATATGTTTGATTTTTTCATGTTCTGTTGTTTAGAAAGTGAGTTTTATAGTGGCACCCATTCTTCTTGTTTGAGGTCCTGTCATGAATTCGAAA
This sequence comes from Sphingobacteriales bacterium, assembly GCA_031372815.1. GTDB lineage: Bacteria > Bacteroidota > Bacteroidia > Chitinophagales > Chitinophagaceae > Pollutibacter. The sequence goes on along the minus strand of JANMMA010000026.1, from coordinate 583 downwards.
CCCCTTGTTTTTCCCACGCCGGCACTGGATGATTCGGGATCATAATTAGAACCCTCAGGAAAATTCGGTGCAAAGTGAAACAGGTTTTGTCCACTAAGGGTTAGCTGCAATCCACCAAAAGGTGTTTTTGCCAGCCTTTCTTTTGACACAACATAGGACAGTGAAAGTTCTCTTAGCCTCACTACAGTAGCATCATATAGGAATTGTTCTGCGGCACCCAGGTAGGTATTAAAATAGGCCCTATCCATAGACGTTTGGAAATCATTTTCTGTTCCATCTTGTTTCACGCCTGGTAACACGATCGCAATCTCACGATCTTTTTCAGTGGCTTTAGCCAGACCTCTTCCGAGTAGTGTATTGACAGACGAGGCATAGATCATTCCACCTTTTGCATAATCCCATTGCATTCTGAATTCGAAACCTTTATAGTTCACGGTATTGATGAGTGCCGTGCGATAATCTGCATTAGGGTCACCAATAATCCTGGTATCAGTTGAAGGAATATAGTAGCCATCCTGTCCAACAATCAGCTTGCCTGATTTATCATCACGCTGCCAATAACTTCCTTTGATGATGCCAAAGG
>JANMMA010000278.1:0-10313 GCA_031372815.1 Sphingobacteriales bacterium | reverse complement strand
TTTAGGTTAAATTGTTGGTAGGAATTTTTATATATGAAAATAATGCGTAAGATAGTTACCGTGCTCGCAACAGTTTTGATCTGTTGTTTCTTTACATACGCACAGCAGCGCAGGCCTAATATACTGGTTATTTTTTCTGATGATCATACACAGCAGGCCATCAGTTCCTACGGTGGAAAATTAATGCAGACGCCAAATATCGACCGGATAGCACGGGAAGGAGCGATATTTAAAAATTCTTTTGTCACGAACTCCATTTGCGCTCCAAGCAGGGCTGTATTTCTCACCGGGAAATATAGTCACATGAACGGCCTTATCGATAACTCGCCGGCCAGACGATTTGACGGTTCACAACAACAGGTACAGACGCTATTACAACAGGAAAAATACCAGACTGCATGGATCGGAAAATGGCATCTTCAGTCGCTCCCGCAGGGTTTCGACTATTGGAACATCCTTCCGGACCAAGGCAATTATTTTCAGCCAGACTTTATCAATATGCAGAATGATACGGTTAGGCATGAGGGTTATGTCACCAACCTGATCAGTGATTTTTCCATTGACTGGCTCAATAAACGCGATACTGCCGCTCCTTTTTTCCTGGTTGTTGGTGAAAAAGCTACCCACCGCAACTGGATGCCTGACATCCAGGACCTTGGGGCATTTGACGATAAAGATTTCCCCATACCTGAAAACTTTTTTGATAATTATGCCCATCGAAGGGCGGCTTTTGGACAGGATATGACCATAAGCAAAACCATGATACTGAAGGATGATTTAAAAATTGGGGTGGATTATCAAAAACCAGGAATGTTTGGAAGACTTTCAGCAGAACAGAAACAAGCGTATAACCAATATTATAGAAAGATTGCCGGGGAGTATGATAACATAAAGCATGATAGTATAGCGGTAATTAAGTGGAAATTCCAGCGTTATCTGAAGGACTATTTATCTACTGCAAAGTCAATGGACAGGAATATTGGTCGGATACTGAAGTATTTGGATTCAGCCGGACTTACCAACAATACGATGGTCATTTATACATCCGATCAGGGTTTTTACATGGGCGAACATGGATGGTTTGATAAAAGATTCATGTATGAGGAAAGTTTGAGAACACCGCTTATGATCAGGTATCCGGGTGTAATTAAGTCTCTTTCTGAGATCAATGAAATGGTCGTCAATATTGATCTCGCACCAACGATTTTGGCAGCGGCAGGAATATCTCCCTTTACAGATATGCAAGGCAGTGGCTTATTGCCTCTTTTGAAGGGACCAAAACACATTCAATGGCGTAAGGCGCTTTATTATCATTACTATGAATATCCGGACCCACATCGCGTAGCACCACATTTTGGAATACGGACTGAGCGCTATAAGTTGATCAGGTTTTATGGCCCACACAATGACTGGGAATTATTCGATATTAGGAAAGATCCCCATGAAATGAATAATATCTATTCGAATATTTCATCAAAGGAAACAGTGGTTAAACTTAAACAGGAATTGCTTCAGCTTGCGCAGCAGTATAAGGATACTTCAGTCATTAAAATGATCAATCAATAATACATCGGAGCTAAGAAGAATTCATTATTCTCCTTTGAGTGCGTCAATATTATTTTTTAACTGCGCTACATATTGTCCAAATAACTTCTTACTCAGCCATTTTGTAATCTTGGCACATATTGGCATTAGAATGGCGATAGTAATTATCAATATCACAATTACTATGGGTTTGCCCATGAATTCATTTATTGATTTTCCTGAACCTACATAGCCACCAAGCATAAAACCTCCACTTGCACCAATAGGATAAAGAAATAATCCTATGTTTTGCTGCATAGACATCCAGGTCTGAATGTTATTGTAGTGGCGTTCCAATTCCTGCAATAACGAGTTAGTGGTAACCTTACGATTGATTTTGGAAAATAACTTCATGGCAGAATAAAATCCACCTGCGGTAAAAATAATCATCACCCCCATACAAATCCTGACCTGCCAAAGCGGAAATTTAATGAAGATAAAAATGTAAATGGCAACAACCAGCAATGCAAGAATGGAGTTGTCGATAAGGTTACGTTTGATTTTTTGCAGTGGATCGATTGACGGTAAATGGGAAATCTTACGCATATCCATTAATGCATCGAGATCATCATCATGTTGGGATTCTATTTTCTTCCAATGTTCATCCGCCTTCATCCTAATTGCTTTATAGTGTTCGCTAGTTGGTGTTTTATGCGATGTAGTTTAACGGCTACATGGTTAGGGCTGATGCCTATCACTTCAGCGATCTCTGCATTTTCGTATCCATCCAGGTGCATGGAAACAATAGCTCTGTCGGTTTCTGCAAGCTTACGAATCGCATATCGAAGTCCTTGAATATCAGAAGAACTGGTTAAGTCTGTGTGTATTGCAGGAGACAAATTTTCAAGCTCTGAAGTGTAGTCTATCGGTGATTTTTTTCTCTTTTGGGTTAATATGGTATTTAAACATATTCGGTATAGCCAGGTGCTGAATTTCGCATCACCCCGAAATGATGGCCAGGCCTTCCAGGTCTGTAATAAGACCTCCTGGTATAAATCTTTCTTTTCTTCATCATCAGCGGCATAAAGACCCACCAGTTTGTATATAATACCCTGGTTAGCTTTAATATTTTCAAGAAACTTGGCTTCGCTCAAAGAAGTCAGTTTTGCAGTTTGGGAAGTTGTTCAATATAGAGTCTCCGGTTCATTAGTATTCGGAGCAGTGTTATAATTACAGCAAACCTAAAATTTTTACACGTAACTGTTAAAGTATCAAACCAGAAACCTTTTGTTAACAAGCAAAAAGCGCCGCTTTAAGGAAGAAGGAGGGCCTCCAGAGCATTGAATCAACGACCGACTGAATTTAGGGGTTATAGATTAACGGTTTATTAGGAACGGATTCTGATCAATTTGCATCTTATCTGGGAGGATAACTATGAAAAAACTATTCGTTTTTATATTACCCCTTTTATTTATCGCGGCTGGATGTTCCAAACAGGAATTGGTAGGCCCGCCTGTTGATCCAACGCCATGGCTCAGTAAAGAACGTGGCATTGTTGTGGGTTCCGATTTCTCTTGCGACTATTTTGTAGTGGAAACGATGAGGGGATATAGCGTACTGCGAAGCTGGGGTGGTTCACCTCCTTTCAGGGGCTCTGTATTATATGGCGACTTCAGTAATTGGGGTGTTAAGACAATTTATAACCGGTCGGGGGGATATTTACTAAATGCAGATGTAAGGGATTACTGGATGCCGTATTTCCAGGCTATGGATCAGGTGCAGCAATTGTGTAGCGGTCCGTTTGGATACTGATGCCGTTAATTATGAAAGGGACTTCCGTACACGCTAACATTTGCTACATTGCTTACATGATACATTGCCACATTCCGCACACTGAACACATTACCACATTTTCAAACGTATCTTTTACTGTTCTTGTATTTAGCACTAATCACTGCTTCGAGGCTTTTACCGGATACTTTACTTTCTGCCCATGATATAGTGTCGAAATAAGCAAAAGACCTTGTTTCAAACCTGCTTTTCTCCAAATGCCTGATCTTGTCAAGAAATTTTTCCAACCGGGCCTGTATTTCTTTAGGTGGATATCCGAAGCTATGTTGGAGAAAGTCAAAGATGGCTTTTTCCACGAGCGTCAGATTCTTCATTTTCGAAAAAAATCGATGGACCGATTTACTCAAAGGATCAAGGATATCATAGCTACCAAGTTCGTAATGGCAAAGCAAGTGCATCAGTCGGGCATAACACTGCAGGTCAACACGTAATTCTCCCGGCCCATGTATGATCCTGTGAAGGAAGTCTATAGCCTTTTCAAAATTTCTGTTTCCAAAATACAAGTAAGCGCATTTATAATTGAATAACATGATCCGATGCTGGTCCACAAACAGTGCATAATTGGTAATATTAGATTCAATTTCCGGAACCATTTTCACGCCTTCGGAAAAACTGCCCTTCATTAAATGTCCATTGATCCTCGCGCTGTTGATATAAATGAATGTGTGTGTGCGGAAGTTATCATGTTTCTGAGCATCCTCTGTTTGCGCATAGGTTATGAACAGGTTGAGTGTTTTGTCGAAACCACGATAGTCTCGCAGTGTGAACTGTGCATTCAGCAAACTATGTAATCCTTTAATATAGTGCCCTGTTTCTATAGTTACCATTAATGGATGTTCAGTATAGAGGTCAACCCATTTTCTGGCATATCTGTAATACATCAAAAAATCCTGCCTTATAAAATCATACCAGCAAAAACTTTGATATAAATAAAGCCGCTCATAGAAACCAGATATTTCATCGAGCTTAGCTGGAAGGTAATTTCTGAAAAACAGTTTGATATCTTTTTCTTCTGATTCATTTCTTGAATGACCATTGATCACATACCATCGGTACAGTAAAAGTGCAAGACTTGATAGTCTTGTTACCCTTTCAATGTGTCGACTTACTTCCATTGATTCTTCAGCAAGCTGTTGCGTTTTTTCGGTTGAGCTTCGCGTAATATGAAGTGTCTCGATTTTTTTCTCCAGCGAGATTAATTGAACCAGCGTATTAAATTTCTGGTTAGTGCGTGCAAGGTCCTTTGCTTTCTCCAGTATTCGCAGGCTTTGAAGCTTGAGTCCTTTGTTATATAATATTCGTGCATCATCCAGGAGTTCACTAAGCTGGAGGTCTACATTTTCTCTGGATTTCAGTAATCTTAAGCTCGCTAACAGCTCTGCATACAAATGCGATTTGAGGTTTGCAAGTTTTGATTTATTGAGTGATGTTATCTTTTTAAATAAGATCTTTTCATCATATTCAGACATCTTATCCAGTGCATCAAACAACTGGATGACTTTAAGTTCTTCATTTGCTGAACTTCTCTTGATATATATCTTAAAATGCCTTTTTTCAGCTTTTTCAAGTGATTTGATTAACTGAAATAAAGCATCTGAAAAACGGTTTGCCATCAAAATGCCTTTTGGTTAAGAATCAATACTGGCAAGGGTTTCGTTGGATTATTTTGACTTTGCCGTCATAAAACCGTGATATACTTGATTTGATGGATGCCATTCGCCTGCTTACCTTCACATTGTCAACGGGAAAAACACCGAAAAAAGTGAAAAACCAGCGACAGTAACCAGGAGGTTACCATTAAATCAAGCACAAAAACTTTTCATAAGACAAGCAATCGTTGAAGGTCGGCTGTTTCTACAGCGGACCTTTTTTTATTTTAGGTAGATGGCGCCAGCCACTCGACAAGCTTGATTGTTAATCGTTAGCTCCGCTGAAGTTACTATAACTATAACAAAAAATAAAAGAGTTGTTCCCGGGTACTGGAACAACTCTTTTTTTCTCATGTTTGCTTAGTGGCGGTCTTTTATTTTTCCAGTTCTCCCTGAATTTTAATCTTTGTAATTATCGGCTCCGAATTTCTTTTTACCTCAAAAAATATGGTGTTATTCCCAAGGTCGTTCCTGTCTAACAGGAAATTTTTTGAGATGTAATTGCCCGTAACAATTTCTTCATATAGGACAGTGCCGTCCTGGTCCCTGACCGTGACAGTTAGTTTTTCCACGGTTGGGTTATTGATACTTAGGCAGTAAACAGGTTGGGCATTTTTGTATCCAACGAATTTTACTACGGCCTGTGGGTCGTTGTTGTCTAAGGCAAATGACGAAGTGGACAGTAACGACGGCATTATGATCAACATAGCCGCGATGAAATTTTTGATGTTCTTTTTCATGGTAAATAATTTATAAGTGAATAAATTTTAATCAAAATTGTGCTGACAAGTATCGCTGAATGTGGCAAGGTCGAAGTGGGTGGAATCTGCAGATGGCGTTGATTTGGGATCCCGAATGCTAAACGTTGAGACAAAGCTACGTCCATTTTTTCATGAGCACAATACAAGAAGTGCAACAGTTGATGACCGTAAAAAAGGATCGTAGAGGCTGTAATTCAATTGTGGCCGGTGTTTACAAGTACTGTCATATTGATGTCCAACCATTAATCGTGAAAAAATGCCACCTTAAATGTGACCGCGAAAAATTGCGGTATGTGTTGACGTAGAAGGTTAATGCGGAAGTACCAGGTTGAGTTCTCGTTTGTTAATGGAATTTCCAGGGATTCCACTGATCAGTCCCCTGCAATTTTTTGCGCCACACTGGCACTGGAAAGGTTCCATGTTTTCATCTAAAAAACTGGCGTAGTCGAGTGTAAGTTCTTCGCCTTTCCTGATGTCTCGTACGGCAACAACATTCAATCCGTCATAAGTTGTGTTAGGATCACAACTATGGTTTTGTGGAGCCCATTCCGATGGATTTTCGTCCCATAAAATAAAAAGTTCACGGCTTACGGGATACGCATATCTGCGGAATGTTTCTTTTTCATCGTCATTCCAATGGGAGTCTACATATCGCTTTGTAATCAGCCGTTGCGCCCTTCCTTCCCCTCGAAAAATGGTTTCTCCGGTGGGTATAATGTTTGTGGCATATATCCCGAAACCCGCAATAGAAGTTCCTTTTATAAAGTATTTACGTTGTTTCCGCTGGTGTCGTGCAATGCCTTCGTCTATGATGTGTTGAAGAAACGCAGCTTTGCCAAAACCATCATGCAACAATATATAATCCGCTGAGCCTTCATATCCATCAGCATAAAATACAGAGCAGGTAAAATTGATTTCCAGGAAGAATACTTCACCACGCTCATTTACCCTGAAGTCTAACCGCGCATATCCCTGACCGTTAAACCCTTTGAAGATGAGTTGAGCTGCCCGCCTCAGTTCCCCTTCAAGAACAGGGTCATGACAGGGTATGTTGGCATCGGGATGAAGCTCGGAGGTTTTTAACTGGTAAGTTTTAAAAGCATATCCTTCCGGAAAGATATATTCAACCGGTTTAAAAGTTTTACTGGTAATGCCATCAGGGTTGGCGGCAATCAATACGGTGAATTCTCTTCCATCGATATATTCTTCTGCGATGAGTTGGGGATATTCCGGCAGGCTTTCTTTTATTTTGGACAGTAGTGCTTCGCTGTTGTGAACGAGGGACTGTTGGTCAACACCAAGGCTGTCTCCTGCTTTGGCTGGTTTGATGAAAACAGGGAATCGGAGGTGTTTGAGTACCAGTAGCGCGTCTTCTTCCGATTCTATAATAATATAAGAAGGAGATTTTATGCCTTCACAGTGGGCAACATACTTCATCAATTCTTTTGGCGGGTCATACAGTTGAGTGGTAGGTCCTGTATAGGGGAGTCCGAGTAGTTCCAGGCTATAAATCACATCTATGGAAGGAACTTCCCACTCGAGATAGCCTTCACAGAGGTTGACGAAGATGTCATACCCTTTATGTTGTAAGGATTTCAGTTGCTTGTAGGTCGTGAGCTTATTGAGTAATACATGGTCAACCGTACAATTGGGGAGAAAATTGGACAGATTCCTTGCCGGATCATAGTGCTGATAGTCGACCAAAGATGTTGAATAATCTGCCTGGAGCACACAAACTTTCAGTCCCATTTCTCACCATATTTGATGAATGCGTCATTAATGATATCGATCATCAGGTCCTGGAAAGTATTTCCGCTTAACCTCAAAATAGCACCGATAGACGTGTAGTTCTCGTCTTCGCTCAATCCACACTGGGCATTTACTTCGAGTACATAAAGTTGCCCGCTCTGCTGGTCCATCCTGATATCGATGCGGGCATAGCCTGTACCTTTAACGGCCATAAAGGCTTTCATACTGATGTCGCACAATGTCGATTGTAAATGTTCGGGTGCGGCCTGGTATTCAAAGAAGTTCTCTTCTTTTGGCATCGGCGCTTCCTCTTCATAAATTTCCCAGAGCCTGTCGAACGAAAGGAACTTTTCCCTTTCCGGCAGTGATTCATGAAATACCCTCTCTACCGCGGTGTATACTTTACAAAGCGAAGGCGTATAATATGAGCCAGTTATTAAGGTTGTATACTCGGGGCCTGTAATAAACTGTTCTGCGATCAGTCCATCGCCTGCAAGATTCCATCCGCGATAACCGGAATACATTAGTGAAATCTGGTCGGATAGAGATTCATTGTTATCCACTACATTTTTTATGCCGACGCCCATACTTCCTGCAGAGACAGCTGGTTTAAGGATGATGGGGCTGCCGAGGTGTTTGAAGATGCCATTAAGGACAGGTTTATTGGTTCGGATAGGTTCCCATTTGGCAGTTGGAACATGGGCTGCGTCGAAAGCTTCTTTCATAGAAATCTTCGATGTAGTGATGTCATAAAAAAAAGCTTCTGCGCCGGTATAGACCATCCGGGAATGGTCAAGGTATTTCACCACGGATAGCCCGGGAGTTCCATTGATCTCATCACCGTCGCACAGGTTGAAGATCATCGGCATAGTACCTGAAACAGCACATTCTGCGGCTATTCCATCAAGAATGTATGAGAAATTGTCTATGGTAACGGGTTGCCATTGCCATGGGATATTGAGTGAATTGAACGCGGCATCAAATTCTTCAATGCTCTGTGAAAAGTCGTAGTAGTAGTCAAGATTTTTGTCGTCGGTCAGGAGATGCGGCGCGAGTACCCAAACCTTTAATTTATCTAACGGTACAGCCGGGTTAAAAGTAGATGACTCCATTGAAAGTGAAGTTCAGTATTTATCATCATTTTAAGTAATAAAATGATAATAAATACTTACCAATTTATTGACAGATGTTATTAACGTTCCCGACTAAGGGAAATTCAATAACATTGAGAAGTTATCAACTATAAAAATCCATTACCGGAAAGGCTAAGAATAGTATTGCACGGGAAGAAAGGCATAGGGATCCAAAGAAAGATACCGGTCTTTTTCTTCGGGGAATTCGGCCAGTTCAAGTTCGATAAAGGAAGAACCTTCTTTGATCTGCCAGAGGTACAGTTCTTTCTTGCTGTCGATCTCCTTAAATACTTCTGGAAGCATTTCTTTAAGCAGCCCATTCCAGCATGCTTCTTCTAACCTTTCTTTTTCAGATAGATACTTTGATTTTTCAGAGCTGTCGGTTTTGTCCTGGCTTTGCCTGTTGGCGAAACTGGTTCCGGTCATAAGTAGAATTTCCTGTTGGGTAGAAGTTGCTTTCATGGAGCTTTGTTTTTATGTCGCCTATACGTTAGACGCATAAACGATTTCAAAGTAACTGTGCTAACGGAAAAAACTGTGTTAAAACGATTCCAGGTTTTACCTGCTTTATGCCTTCGCGCAAGCATTTAGGATAATCTATTAAACATCAGTACTATAAAACCGGGGAAAGCGCAATTTATTGTCATAACACGTTGATTTTTTTGTCGGATTGGGTTTGGCGATGGCGTTTAGCCTGTGGAATATGGAAAAATGATAGAAATTTCTGTCTTGGGGGGTCCTCTGGTATCAAATTTGAAATACGTTAGTAAAACTGTCATTTATGAAAAAGATCCTTCTAACGGTAATGGTACTATTCACGATCAATGGTATAATTGCGCAAGACCACCATGTTGAGTTTGGGCTAAAAGGGGGAGTGAATTTCGCTACGCTCAGGGCTGATGATAATAACGATTTGAACTCCAGAACCTCATTCCATCTTGGCGGACTTGCACATATTCACTTATCGAAACAGTTTGCCATACAGCCGGAGCTTTTGTATTCCGGTCAGGGAGCTAATTTCTCGGGTGGTAATATTAAGCTGAACTATATCAACGTACCGGTGCTTGCCCAGTACATGTTTGGTGTGGGGCTCCGATTGGAAACAGGTCCACAATTTGGATTTCTTGTTGGTGCCAAATCAGGTGATGTTGATGTCAAGGACAGTTTTAATGGATTTGATTTTAGCTGGGCTTTTGGAGTGGGCTATGTTACACCTAGCGGCTTCGGCGTTGACGCGCGTTATAACCTGGGGTTGACGGATATCAGTGAAGACAACACAAATGTCAAGAACGGTGTGTGGCAACTTGGGCTGTTGTACCAGTTCAAGAGCAAATAATTTGCCTTTTAAATATATTGCTTAAATAAGTGCTGGATTGTGGCTGGGAACCTGGGTTGTCTCATCGTCCCAGCCATATTACATTATGAAAGGTTTTGCATACTGAAGAGTATTCAAAACCTTTCTTATTTTCCGCAGGTCAAAATTTATCACTGGCTCACCGCTATTGTTTTTATCTTCGACAGTATACAAAAACATCAGGTGTTACATGAAAAAGTATGCTGTCAGCATGGCACTTATCGCGATATTTTCGGTGCATTCTTTGTATTCCCAGGTCATCAGTTCAAAGCAGATCGACAGTTTGGCGGAG
>JANMMA010000249.1:0-6047 GCA_031372815.1 Sphingobacteriales bacterium | reverse complement strand
CCTGTCCATTGATATATACACTCCCCGAATCGTACCTGCATATAAGATATTTTCACTGGCAGGATCTTCCAGGATCACATTCACGGGTTCATCGGGCAAACCATCAGAAATGGCAGACCAGGTTTTCCCATAATCGTTTGACATATATAAATAAGCCCTAAGGTCATCATAGTTTATGCCCGTCATGGCAACATAAACCCTTCCCTTCGAAAAGCGGGATGGACAAATGCTCCGTATATAATTATTGGCGAGCCCATTACTCATTTCCTCCCAACTCATTCCATCATTTTTCGACACCCAAAAAGCGCCTTTATCTGTACCTGCATAGAGCAAACCTTTTTGAAGAAAAGATTCTGCGAGTGCACCTGTTGAAAAAGATTTCTTTTCCTTATTCGCAGATGCAGCCAAATTTGGACTGATTACCTTCCATGTATTTCCACGGTCATTGCTCCTAAAAATAAAATTGCCGCCATGATAAAGGGTTTTTTTATCATGAGGAGAAATGAAATAAGGCGCGATATAATTAAAATGAAGCGTGTCTTTTATGCCGACGGGAAGTGCGGGCATAATGCCGAAAGCCGTATCTGCTTTTCTGTCGAGCAGCATGGCATACCCATGCTGTGCAGAGTAATAAACAATATTATCATCATCCGGATCCACCTGCGTAACACATCCGTCTCCCCCGTCCCATGGATCGATCCATAGATATTTCCAGGTATCGGGGAAATGGGGATTAATCTCAGCGGAAGGTCCGAAAACCGTTGCATCATCCTGTGTTCCTCCGTAAATGGTATAGTTTTTCTGATCGATCGTAATATCATAAAATTCGCCAACGGGTATGTTGTTGTAATGAAACCAGGACAAACCCTTGTCATAACTAACATACAATCCACCATCATTACCTGCAGCAATATGATTTGAATTAGTGGGATCGATCCATAACTCTGTTTGATCAAGGTGAAATCCTTTTGCGATACTTTGATTTGACCTTGTTACATTTCCACCGAGAAAAGAAAATGTTTTGCCGCCATCTATACTGTGTGCAAGTCGAACACCCAGGCAATATATTTCCTCATCATTATCCGGACTTACATACACATCCGTAAAATACCATCCTATCACAGAGAAAATATTAAACGGTTGCTGATGCGTTTTCTTCCATGTTAAACCACCGTCGGATGTTTTGTATAGTTCTGCCTGTCCAGCAGTATTACTAAGGTTATCAACCAGCGCATACGCTTTCAACGGATTGGAATATGATACTGATAAACCGATCCGGCCAGTTAATTTCCCCGATGGCAATCCATTGGTACAAGGCGTCCAGGTTTTCCCTCCATCACCGCTTCTCAAGACTCCGCTGTTTTTCCCGCTTATTCCAGGATATACTTCCCACAGTGACGCATACATGATTTTTGGGTCAGATGGAGAAATCACAATATCATTGGCTCCTGTTGCATCATCAACATAAAGCACTTTATTCCAGGTCTTCCCTCCATTGGTTGTCTGGTAAAGCCCGCGGTTTATATTCTTCGACCATAAATGCCCCAGCACCGCAACCATTACGATGTCCGGGTTTTTCGGATCCACGGCAATTTCAGCAATAGACCAGGAATCTTCCAGGCCGATGTGTTGCCATGTTTTGCCGGCATCGGCAGACCTGTACATGCCGGTGCCCGGTAAGGTAAAGTTTCGCGGCTTTTTGAGGTTCTCACCGGTGCCGACATAAATAATATTAGGGTTCGATGGCGCGAGTTCCATATCACCAATGCCCAACGAAGCCTGGTCCTGGAAAACACAATTCCAACTGATGCCATTGTTAACTGTCTTCCATACTCCACCGGAACCAAAACCCACATACATCGTACCCGGATGAGAAGGATCTGCCTGCACATTGTCGGCCCTCGCTGAATTGACCATGGGACCTAGTGATATCCAGTTCAGATTATACAGACTTGTGCTTTTCATTTCCTGGTAAGTCTTGAATGATCGCTCCAGGGGCGACTTCACCTGTTGCGCATAGGCGCTATTGAACACAACAGGTACAATAAACAGAAATATGGTTAGTATTTTTTTCATTTTTTATATGTCGATGGAGTGCAGATCAAAATAATCCCGCTACTGAATTAATTTGACCTAATTTTTAAAAAAAGAAATTACGATGGGGGCCTGATGAATGCCTATATAGGTCGATGGCGTCTTCATTCCTTTTAAAGATATTCTAAATTTAAATTCAAGGTTAGTATGATACTATTCGTTTGGATCTCACTGGCAGTATTGACCATCTGGTATGGTATTGTTTTCGTTAGCGATTTTCTAAAACACAGAAATAATCTTGAAGCTGTAAGCTGGACCAAGACCGGCGTGATCGGTTTTATTGTCAATTTTTTTGACGTCCTGGGAATCGGCGCATTTGCTCCCCAAACTGCCTTATTGAAATTTACCAGGCAAACGGAAGACCGCGTACTTCCGGGAACACTCAACGTAGCCAATACCCTTCCTGTGTTAGTGCAAGCCATTATTTTCATTACGGTGATTAAGGTAGATCCACTCACACTGGTATCCATGCTTATAGCAGCCGCAGCAGGTGCAATTTTTGGAGCAGGAGTAGTGGCAAAACTATCGGAGAAGAAAATTCGGTTAACCATGGGTGTTGCCTTGTTCGTAACTGCAGGGTTTATGTTTGCCGGCAAAATGGAATGGATCCGGGGTGGCGGAACAGACATTGGACTGTCCTATGGCAAATTAGCGATCGCCGTTGTGGTCAATTTTATTTTAGGCGCATTAATGACCACCGGGATCGGACTTTATGCTCCCTGTATGGCGCTGGTATATGCATTGGGTTTATCCCCGCAGGTTGCTTTTCCCATCATGATGGGTTCCTGTGCATTCCTGATGCCGCCTGCTTCCATCAGGTTTATCCGGGAAGGAGCCTATAACCGAAAAGCCGCCATGGCCATGGCTATTCCGGGAATTGTTGCCGTATTGATTGCGGCCTTGGTCGTAAAATCATTACCGCTGGATACGCTGAGATGGGTGGTCATCGTGGTGATCATATACACTTCGGCGGTGATGATAAGGGCTTATTTGAAATCGGAGAAACCGGTGGAGGCAATCAAAACCATACCAGCTGCGTAATGTTTGGCCTGTACGAATTTCGTTTCTCGAATTACTATGGATAACGGTTTTAAGCGCGACTAAGGCATCCTCTTTTTGAGGTCATCAAAAAACATCCATTTTTTATACCCGATCAGGTATAAAATATATCGTCTGTGAATTGGGCTATATTCCCTCCCTCCAATATGGCCGTTTGATACAAAAGTTTCTATTTGCTATATACTACATATTGTGTAGTAAATTGCAAACAGTAAATAAATGCATAAACAATCATTCAATGTGATAAACACCGCCCTTCACCGTACTAAATTCAATGATATTGTTCGGCAGTTTTTTGACCACTACAGCCTTCCCATTATTTCTAACCTTTGCACCGGGTTTAGATTCTATTCTGCAAATTTCCCCAGCCTTCGATAATATGTTGACTTTCGTAATTGATTTATTCTTCCATGTATAATCCAGTTCAAAAGCGCCGCGGGCACATACTCCTTTAAACTCTCCTTCATTCCATTCGTCGGGCAATGCGGGAAGTAATTTAATAAATCCGTCCTGCGATTGCATCAGCATTTCAGTGATGGCAGCGCTTACGCCGAAATTGCCATCTACTTGTAATGCCCTGCCGCAAAGAGCAAACATCGACGTACAGGTTTGCTCTTTTAAATACCCTTTGTAAATTTTATTGGCCCGGTTTCCATCTGCCAGCCTGGCCCATAGGGCCATCTTCCATGCCCGTGAAAAACCGGTGGAGGCATCGCCTCTTTCTTCCAAAACTTTTTTATACGCGCTGATCAATGCAGGTGTTCTTTTTTCATACAAAACCTTACCGGGGTATAAACCATACATATGCGAAAAATGGCGATGATTTTTTTCCAGTGATTTCCAGTCATCAGCCCATTCCTGCAGCGATCCATCCCTGCCAATTTGAGGAGGCACCAAACGTTCCCTTGCTTTTTCTACCTGCTGGATAAATGCATCGTCCTTCTTCAGGATAGCCGCGGCTTCAATATAATATCCAAACAGATCATAGAGGATTTGCATATCAATAGAAGATCCTGCGCAAATGGTCGTGCCTTCCCTGAATCCTGCAGTCACTTCATCGAAATAGGGTTTGTTACCACCACCGTCCGGGAAATTCTCGGGAGATGTAGAAGGATTTGTCACCAGCCATTTTCCATTGGGATGCGGTACTAAAAAATCCATAAAGAATTGCACCGAGCCTTCGATCAATGGATAGGTTTCCTTCAAAAAGTCTTTGTCGCGCGTGTACTGATAATGTTCCCATAAATGCGTGCAGAGCCAGGCTCCGCCAACGGTAAATGTTCCCCAGGTTGGACCGTCCATAGGAGCCGCAACTCTCCACAGGTCCGTATTCTGATGGAATACCCAGCCCTTGGCACCATAGTGTTCTTTCGCGACCTGACTACCCTGATCGGTCAGTTCCCTAATCATTCTAACCAATGGTTCGGCACATTCAGAAAGGTTGCCGCTTTCCACCGGCCAGTAATTCATTTCGGTATTGATGTTTGTCGTATATTTTGAATCCCAGGAAGGATTCATGTTATCATTCCAGATCCCCTGGAGATTAGCGGGTTCAGTACCGGGTCGAGATGAACCAATCATCAGGTACCTGCCGAATTGATAACTCAGCGCGGCCATGGAAGGATCGGGAGCTGTTTGAATTTTTAACACGCGTTCATTCGTTGGCAAAAATGAGATTTCGGTATGCTGCAAATTCAGAGAAACACGCTCAAAATATTTCTGGTGATCTGCAACAGCTGATTTAATTATTGCGTTGTAATTTTTTTGCTCGATGACCTTATAATATTCGTTTACCCGTTGATGTTGGTCGGCGCTGACGTCCTTGTAATTCACAAAATTGGTCGCGGCAGCGATATAAAGTGTAACCGCATCGGCATTTTCAATAATGAGATCAACGCCATCTGTTTTCATGCTTCCGCCTTCAGGAACTGCTTTAACCCTGGCTTCATATTTCAGTTTTCCAACAACCCCCATATAGTCGGCCGATTTCCCGGTGAGTATTAATCCATCCTGCCCATATGGATCCATCCGGAAATAATCGGTTGCATAGTTAGAGTGTGTTTGGTTTCTTTCTCCGCGAAGGTTCGCCTTTAGAGAAATGCTGCGGGGTTTATTGGCTGATAGTCGCACAACAATCACCTGGTCCGGCGCCGAAACAAAAACATCCCTTTGATAAACGATGCCATTGGACGTATAGGAAACACTGGTGATACCGGTTTCCATATCAAGCCATCTTTTATAATCGGTAATGCTATCCTGGTTGTTTAAAAATAGATGAAGGTTAGCCAGACTCTGGTATTTCTGTTGCTCGACGGGATAACCCATCAGGTACCTGCCGAACAAATTATGCGCGGATAGATATTTTTCTTCGAATACCTGTTTCTGGATTTGAGGCAACACTTTATAGCCATCTTTTACCACTGTGGAATATGGCCCGCCGGTCCAGTATGTCTCTTCATTTAGTTGAATCCGTTCTTCGCCGTTTTTGCCAAACACCATTGCCCCGAGACGCCCGTTGCCTACGGGCAGCGCGTCTTCCCATTTTTTAGCTGGTTCAGCAAACCATAATACTGTTGCCGGATTGAAACTTCGGGCTTTTAAATCATCCGGGGTTACCATTTCCTGCGCTGGAAGAACGGTAGTGGTTATAAACAAAATGAAAAGGACGAAGAGTGTGCGATAATTCATGATGGAGTCAATTAATGAATCTACAATGTTACCGATAGGGACCGTGGGATGTGCGTTCCACCAACTCTTCCAAAGCTGCCAACTTTAGCATTCGGCAAACAATCAATTTTTAATTACACATTACGCCAAAAATATTATTGCCAAAAGTTGTTGCTGTGCCATACAGCTCTTTATAATCACAAAGGATATTAGCGCTCGCCTTATTG
>JANMMA010000204.1:0-9282 GCA_031372815.1 Sphingobacteriales bacterium | reverse complement strand
TCTGAATTTGAGTTATTCCAGTTGTATCCAAGTACATTATTTCCGTATTTGTCGGTAATATACACGTCGAGGTCAGTGGGTGTTCCTGTTCCTCCAATCGAATAAAAAGGATCAGCCCACTGCATCACGAGGAGGTAGGTGCCTTTCTTATTCAGCGTTAATTGTTGAAGGCTGTCAGGAAGACCAGTGGTTGCATTTGTTCCAAACTTGTGGGAAGTGCGTGCAACGGTATTGTTGATACCTTCAAAAATACCCTCATATGATTTCTTTCCGAAATTACCTGCTGAGGTAAAATACTTTGTTCCATAAGTTGAGGTAACCTCATTGATCGCTTTGGTGATTACGGTTTCCTGGAAGAATGGAGAAGTCATATAACTGACATCATCTACGATGATATCCGCACCTTTCCCGCCTGATGCTACAGGTTTTGCCATCGTCCGTATCATGTCAGCCATATTTGTTTCTGACAGGAATCCGGTACCAAATAACAATGAAGCACCAGGGGCAATCTTGTGTACGAGTTGGAGCATCGCCCTTCCCTCATCTGATTTTGCACCTAAAATTGAAGCAGGATATTCACCAGCAACGGCAACTTTTTTAGCGGGGTCTATGATTTCACTTCCGGGATTATTAGGATCAGGTACCAATCCGGGAAGGTATTTGAAACTGATATCCGTATTTTCTGCGCCGAGGTTATTATAGCTATCAGAGATGACACCAACCTTCACACCGTTGCCAGTGAGGTTGTAAGCATCTCGCAGAATATTTGCTTTTAAGGCGCTATCACCGCCGCCGTTTACATTTAATTGATCTGCCAGACTAGCGGGAAGATAAGCGGGCCTTACATAATCAAATAGTGCGGGATAACCCGGTGTAGTATTGAAAGTTCCTAAGTCAACTGTATTGAAAAGACAGGTAACAATTTGTTTTTGCTCGAGGGTAGTTGTCTGGTAAGCAATTTCAACGTATCCCTTGGCACCCAGTCCGCGTAATGTTGACAGTGCAAGTGGAATATTGTCTTTATTAAGAATAACCTCAATGAGCGTTTTACCGCTTATCTGCAGAATGATGGGGTTTTCTTCTGGACCAACTTTGAACGCATCAGGGTTGTTGATCAATGCAGTAATCGGACCATCCGTTACCTCATTGTCTGTTTTATAAACATTTCCCAACCTGTCGAGACAAGAGGTAACGGATACCTGTGCAGTGGCGCTGCATCCATCAAGATTACTTACCACCAAGGTGTATGTACCAGAAGTGGTGATGGTTGGTGTTGCCGTATTGCCATTTTGAACCACATAGCCTGTTGATGATGTCCACTGATAAATGGGATTAGAGATATTTGTTGTGCTGGTGATCGTCACTTCCTGTTTGTCGCAGGGAATATCACCTGTACCGTTAGTGACCGGGATATTATTAACTGCGGTGATGGATGCAGTTGATGATGAACAATCAATTAATGGCGCGAAGATGGCATTAGCTCCTGAATTCAGGGTTAATGTAGTTCTTGCCCAGAATGCACCTGTAACCGTTGTAGCTCCGTTGGTTCCTGAACCTATCCGGATTCCTCCGTTTGCGTATACTGTACCCAGCCACCTTGTTTCTGTAGCGCTGGCACCGTTCGCTATGGCAAAAACATCGCCTGTTGCGTTGCCGGTATTAAGCACTTCAGTATAAATACGACTGGCTGCAGTGGCATTTGTAGCGCCTGTAGGTAAACCAATAAAGCTCACCGCAATCTTATCCATTATGGCAGTATTACGTACCCTAATGATGATTCTTCCGGGTTTGCCGTCAAAGTCAAAAACGAACGTGTTACCGTTAGTAAGCGCTATTGAGGGAAATGTATATGTTCCAGGTCCGGTAAACCTGTAGACCCTGGTTCCTCCGGAAAGGGCAGTATAATCGCCCGGTGTATTAGTTGTTATTGATTGTCCGGCCACGAAAGTTTTGGTTCCTGCTGTAAAGCTGGCTGGCGTTGGAAGTACGGGTTGTAACGGAACCAGGTTTGTTACACTGGAAACTTTTTGTACCGTACCCGTACCCGTTAACGGGTTGGGACCTGAATAAGTTCCCGTATATATGATGTTGCCCGTTATACTGCTTCCACTGGAAAGCGTAACACTGCCACGGGCAACCAGTCCTTTGCTCAGGGTAAGATTGCTACCGGCCGTAATAGAAGTTGTAGTGGTTGTATTTCCCGCGATCAGGTCACCAATCACCTTATTTGATCCCCCCAGCACAATCCTTCCGTTACTGTAAATACCTGCGTTGAAGTTATTATTGTTTGTCGAGGTCACTATGGTGTTGCTACCTACAGCACCCATACCACTAACGGTAGCAGAACCATTTATGGTTACTCCTGTGCCTCCATACAAAAAGAATTGTTCTTTTACCAATTGCGTTTGCGCCTGGCCGTTAATGCCAAAAAGAAGGACTGACAAGATCAATCCGAAAATGGAAGAGTACAACTTTCTCATAGTAGTGTGTTCTAGATGATTAGTGCGAATTGGGTAATCAGCAGAAATGGACGATAATGGCACAACAATAAAGTAGTGTCATTATCAAAATGGCGAAGTTAATGTGAGGTATTGGATCGGTTGGTTACCAGCTATGATAGGGTAGGAAAAGCCGGCTGTGCGGCAAGATAGTAAATAATTTTTTCATATTATATTAAAATCTATACCATAAAATGGGTATGTTTTGCACAAATTCTAAAAAAATGAAAATATTATGTTTGTGTAGAATGTACACTTCGTTCATTCTGAGCCCTTAAGCGCTGGCAGAGCATTTTAATAAAACCCCGGGCAACTTCAGGTCGCGATTCTATAAGTTCGTAAAACGGTTCCTGGTCAATTCGAAATAGGATGGAGTTTATCGTTGTAGTGGCAGAAGCCGATCTGGTCTCTGAATCTAACAGCGATAGTTCACCAAACACCTCTTTATCTTTTAATACGGCGAGGTTTATATTGCCTTTATGGATCTTTACCTCTCCCTGGTGAATGATGTACATACAATCGCCAATCTGGCCTTCAGAAAATATCAGGATGTTTTTTTCATATTCAATTTCATGCATCAAAGGAGCAAGCTCTGCCAGTATATTTTCAGGAGTATCCCTGAAAATACTAAGCGATTTGAGGATGAGTACCTTTTCAATAAGTAATAACCTTTCTAAGCCCGTATGTACCATTCATCAAATGTAAGGATTACCCCAGCTTTTTTTACCACTGCGGAAGAGTATTTAATCAACAACATTATACGCATATTGCGCAGTTTCACGTAATAGCCTGCTTTCTGAAGTTATATATTTTTTAACCAGCAAAGGATCCACACGATGTTTGAGTTTTTTAGTAACATACAGCGAGCAGGCTTTGGTCCAATGTTGAAATACGATAGGCTTCTCCGTTAGTATCTTCACCAGTATATGATCAATATTTTGGAAATCCAGGTCCTTGAGTAGTGACCTTAATGCATCGCAACGATGTTCAATGCTCGTTGTTTCAAACATGCTGTTAAAATACTGCCCCAGGTCTTTCCGTGCAGTCAGTTCAATAATTTCCATAGCATTGGCAATATGAGCATTTTGATTGCTATCCAGGCCTTTTCTCACCTGGTTCATTTTTGTGCGGTTATACATGCATCCAAAAAGACATAGCAGGATGTCGCGGATATCCTGGATCTCCAATTCAATGGATCTTTCTAAAATACCATGCTGCTTGTCGGCACCCGTCATTTTTTGCATATGGAGCAATTCCACTCCATATATAATGTATACCCCGGCGAGTGCTTCCATTTGTTTCAGTGTTTCGTGGTCTGCCTCATAATGTGTCCGGTATAATGATCGAATGATTGATGTCAGATGTGCTGGTGTGTCATTCAGGCCTTTCAACAAAAGTTGTTGCGACCTTACTCCGCCAATCCTTCCAGCCAAAGTATATAACCTGGTGTGCCACTCCGGAAATTTTCCTGCCGTAAGGGTTTTGTCCATGACATCGATGGCATTTTCACCGGCATTCTGTAATGCCAGCATAACATTTTTTCCATGTGCCGGGAGGGCTTCCATAAGTTCACGAAGTGTGTTTTGGTCAGTAGCCCTGCCTACAGCTTTTATCGCACTTGCCTGGACCTGTCCTTCAGCATCACGCATCAGCTGTTGGTGCAAATGATGGCCGTAATAATCCCTGACATCAGATAATATTTCACAGGCCGCAAGCCTGTCTGTTTTCGAGCCATGCTGGATCATCCTGGAAATAAATTCCGACGCCATATGTTGAACATAATGTTCAGTGTTTAGCAGCATGCCTGACAGTGCCGCTTTCTGAATCCCCGTGTCCACATTTTCCATGTACTCCCTAAGACCCCAGTCTGTTTTGCCAATTTTGGCCATTGCTTTTATTGCTTCCTGCCTGATTTCAGAAGATTCCTGGCTTTGGATCAGTTCCAGCAAAAGGTTTTTTACTGATTCGCTGTTGCTTGCAGATACCAGCCTGAGGGTCTCAAGTTTCACCTGGGCCGAAGGATGCAGCAATAAGCGAGCGATGAGGTCCTCTGCAATAGGATCTTTTTTGCTATTCAGCATTTTTAATATACTGATGACTTCCAGATCAGTGCCGGTGGTAATCTTATTCCGGATCTGGTCCAATATGCCTGCATCACTCAGTGAAAATTCTTCCTGGCTGAAATACCGCTTGCTGATGGTCTGAATAAGAATTTTAAGGTATTGCCGATTAACGAGCCAAATACCCGGTATCCATAATGCGCCCAAACTGAGTACGGTAAAACAAAGTTTCAGCAGCATACCCTTATCTTCCAAACGAATAAGTCCCAGGAGGATTAGCCCTGCAAACAGGTAGGCAAAAGGATCCATGATCCCTTTTACAATATTATGCGCTCGAAGCCTTTCATGGGTGGGCAGCGGCTGCATGGCACTCAGGAGCGCAGGTGAATTGAAAACCGTCCGGCATACATCAACGATAATAAAAGCTGCACCAAACAGGTACAACATGATGTGTTCATTGCCGGTAAACAGGACAAAAAAAATGATCACACCGATCAGTAACATCATCACAACAGGCGTGATCAGCAACGCTTTTTTGATGCCCAGTGAACTGGTTAGCCGCCCTGTAAAAATGATTTTTGTAAGCAATGCAACCAGCCTCAATACGGCACTGACCATCGCAATAAACTGTCCGAGTGAATCATCTTCATAAGCGATATGCTTAACCTCCGAATAAAAACCGTAATCGATAATAAGTACAGCCAAAAATGCGAGGAAGGAAATAAACGCTATATCACGAATGAATGTGTTGCCCGTCATGTTGCGGATCAGGGTAGAAATTTTGTTGTTATCGTGGTGCACCACATGTTCCTTGTGGCTGTGGTCTGGTTTAGCCAGCTGACCCGATCTGGCGATGGAGAAAATAAATGGTAGAGACGCCAGCATAGAAACCGCGCCGGCATACAGCAGGTTTAGTGCACCCGTAAAAGGGATCAGCAACAGGGCCATCGTATAGCCAATAAACTTGGCCGGTATATCGCCGGAACTGATGAGGCCGAAAAGCCGCTTGCTTTGCCTCAGGTCAAATACCTGGCTGGCAATACCCCAGAATTGTAGGTTATTAAGCAGGTATAGCCCGTTGAACCAAGCTACCATTAAGTATATCAGCCAGTTTCCATGGGGGAAATAGGCGGTAATCCTAAAAGCAAGCATGCTGGCAGCCATCAGGATGGTATTGATGATTAGCAAGGCATTGAAGGAAATATGGTGTTCTGCCTTATTATACAGGAATCCTGAAATCCATAAAAGGAACGCAGAACAAATCATTGCCCAGGGTAGCGCTGTAATATCTAACTCAACCAGAAAGGTGGTAAAGGCTGCAGTGAAGAAAAAGGCGATACCGGCACCTTGCAGAAACTGCAGAATCATCAGCTTCTTTACGATCCACCACTCACCCTGGTCTACATTCAGCGTCCGTAGCCAGAACTTTTGCTGTAGCATCTGATTCGATATCGGTTTATTGCAGTTTATGGTTCATCTTAAGCATTTCAAGATGTTCCAGTTTTTTTGGTGTTCGGCCTTTTTTGCAGGTTTCAGTGAAATAACTGTGGGATTCAAAAAACCTTATTTGCAGGGGATCCCAGGCTTCTTCGTTGGGAATCACTCCGTAGGAGAGGAATTCTTCTTTCAGTCCATTGCTGATGGGTTCGAAATCATCCCTTCCCAGGTAATCAAGGTCCGCATCACAGATTATCTGCTCCATTAAATTATGGGGGGTCTGAGGGATTTGAGTGGCCATGATCATTCCCCGGATACGAGCCATTTCTTCCGGTGTAAAATCTTCATCATGCAAATGTTCCATCATAATCTGGCAGCTTCTTTCCTCATGATGTTTGTAGACATACAAAAAACCAGAATCGTGAAAAAGGGCAGCCGTTTTCAGCAACATCAGTTCTCTTTCATGGTGAATATTTTCTCCCCTGGCAATTCGTTCTACATGTTTCATCACATCTTTGGTGTGGGCGAGGTTATGATAGGTGAGTTTAACGTCAAGTTCCTCCGCCAGTATTGTAAGCACCCTGGATTTGACAATCTCGTACCGCGATTCGGTCATAAAAGTTATAAAAGTTAGTTAAATGTAAGATATATTGGATATAAACGCAATTTAGCTTGCATTTTCCCGCCTTTGGCTAATTTTGATGGCTTCATGGATAAATTTCTTATTGCATGTCTTGGTAATATTGGTTACGAATACGTGGGAACCCGCCATAATGCTGGTTTTGAGGTAGGCGATGCGCTGGTACGGAAACACGGTGGTGAATTTCAGCCAGGCAGACTTGCCGATACTTGCCAGATAAAAATAAAAGGAAAATTGCTGCTGGTTATTAAACCCACAACGTATATGAACCTTAGCGGTAAATCCGTTAAATACTGGTTGGAAAAAGAAAACATTGATTCCGGTAGGCTGTTGGTGGTGTTGGACGACCTGGCTATTCCGCTGGCAAGACTCAGGCTGCGACCTTCAGGCAACGACGGGGGACACAACGGTCTAAAGAGTATTCAGGAAACATTAGGAACAATTGAATACCCACGCTTGCGTTTCGGTATAGGGGGAGATTTTCCAAAGGGACAACAGGTTGATTTCGTGCTTGGCAAATGGGCCATTGACGAATTAACCACAGTAAAACAGAAAGTCGAAAAATCTGTAGAAGTCATTGAGACATTTGCACTTAGGGGACTTGAGCAAGCAATGAACGAGGTCAATAAAATGAATTTTGGAGGATGATTATTAGATTGACCGTTTATTTTATATTTTAGCTACCGCTTTGACCGTTTCCATATCCTTACTGAGAAGCATATCTATGTTTAACGCCAGGCGTTCAAATCGTTTGGTCTTATCAATCTTAAAACCTTATTGAACAATGAAAATATTCTGTGTAGGGCGAAACTATGTGGCCCATGCTAAAGAACTTGGAAACGATGTGCCGGAAGAACCAGTCATCTTCATGAAACCTAAAAGTGCCCTTCTTCAGCCGCACACCCCGTTTTATTATCCGGAATTCACTAATGAACTTCATTATGAATGCGAACTGGTTTTGCGGATCTCAAAAAATGGAAAATATATACAGGAGAAGTTTGCCAACAAATATTACAATGGAATCAGTGCAGGCATTGATTTCACCGCCCGTGATATACAAAATGACCTGAAATCTAAGGGCCTTCCATGGGAGAAGGCCAAAGCCTGGGACAATTCTGCTGTGGTGGGAAAGTGGTTGGATATGAAACCCGAGTTTAACAGGAAAGACATAAATTTTTGCCTTTACAAAAATAAAGAACTGGTTCAACAAGGTAATTCCAGCCAGATGCTGTTTAGTTTTGACCAGATCATCGCACATATTTCAAATTACTTTTCATTGAACATCGGAGACCTGGTGTTCACCGGTACTCCGGCAGGTGTTGGGGAATGTGTGGTGGGCGACGACTTTGAAGGATTTATTGAAGACGAGAGCCTGTTTGAGCTTTCGGTCAAATAAAATATTTCTCCAGAACTTACTGGCGGCAGTTCATTATCATTCCGACAATAAATATTGTAACTATATCTTATGTTGTCTGCCGGATTGCTCCTGAAAGCCTATCGTCATATGTTGCAGGCAAAGTATATGGCGGCAACCTATGAGGCGAACAGGCAGCATTGTAAGTATGTTCATTCCACCTCACTGGGCCATGAGGCCATTCAGCTTGCAACAGCTTTTCAATTGCTTCCATGCGATTTTGTAAGTCCATATTACAGGGACGAAAGCCTTTTACTCGGACTGGGATATTCTCCTTATCAATTGATGCTACAGTTGCTCGCTAAAAAAGATGACATATTCACCGGGGGGCGTTCCTATTATTCACATCCTTCCAGCAATGTGTTGGATAAACCAAAGATTATTCAGCAAAGCAGTGCCACCGGAATGCAGGTCATACCAACTACCGGGATCGCACAAGGCCTCCGTTATCTTGCTGATACATCTTCGCCTTTATATCGTAAAGGCAGTGCCGGTGAACAACCTATAGTGATCTGCTCGCTTGGCGATGCCAGTATTACAGAAGGTGAGGTAAGCGAAGCATTTCAGTTTTCCGTACTTAAAAAGCTTCCCATAATTTACCTGGTTCAGGATAATCGTTGGGGCATTAGCGTTACCGCGGAAGAAGCGCGGGCAATGGATGCTTTTACGTATGCAGACGGTTTCCCAGGAATGCAGAAGCGCAGGGTAAACGGAGCTGATTTTGTGGAGAGTTATGAAGCCATGAAAGAAGCAGTGGAGTATGTAAGGAGGCATGGCGGACCATTATTAATACAGGCAGATGTATCTCTGCTTGGGCATCATACCAGCGGTGTAAGAAAAGAATTCTATCGCTCAGCAGGTGATCTTGCCCAACATGCGCTTAAGGATCCTCTCCCTATACTTGGGGCGCATCTTTCACGGTCTGGTATAACCGAAGAAAAACTTTCTGCCCTGGACAAGGAAGTGCGCGATGAAATTGCAGTTGATTTCAGACAGGCCCTTACTGCAGCGGAGCCTGACCCCGGCACTGTCAGTGAATATGTCTTCGTGGAGAGTCCGGTTAAGGAGGAAAAAGGCACTCGTGTCCCCACAGGCGCCGCTAAAATTATGATGGTTGATGCTGCACTCTATGCTATCAGGGAAATTATGGAAGACTTTCCTGAGGCGATATTGTATGGACAGGATGTAGGCAGAAGGCTGGGTGGTGTTTTTCGTGAAGCAGCTACACTGGCC
>JANMMA010000197.1:0-9718 GCA_031372815.1 Sphingobacteriales bacterium | reverse complement strand
AGCCAGTTAATGTAAAGCATGTGGAGACGATAATCAGAAGGGAAGTAATTTTTTTCATTTTTATTAGTTTTTAGAATGAAGTATGTGTTTTGGCCCTGATTGAAGTTTGTACTTTTATTCGTTCGGGTTAGCGATTGCCGCTTTTTGAAAGGAAAATATTACAATACAGCAAAAGCTCCTTCCGCAATTAAAGCGCTCATGCCTACAATGAATGCAATGGACGTTGCTAGCAATACACCCCCCAAAATATGGCTACCTATCGAGGCACCTTTTGCCCGCTTGTACATATTGTACTTAACTACCTCATCTTTTCGAATCAATGCCCTTTCAGTATTACCCGGTTTAGCAATATTCGCATACACGTGTACCTCATTGAAAAGTGTATTGCGGTGCTTATACTTGTATTGCTGTAACCTGTTACCCGCTCTTGGTTCGGCATAGCTTTTCCTGGCCGGGGTATATCGGGTGATTTTTCCGGAGATTTCTTCTGCATCTATTACCGGAGATGAGAGCTCAACGATCGTATCAGCATAATGCACAATGATTTGTTTATCCCCCTTCTGCGTCAGGGTGTCCAGGTTTTCAAAACCTGTAGTGGATTTTACGGTGTAGAAATTTTGAAAGCAGCCTGTTAGTGTAAAGCATGAAGAAAGTGCAATGATCAGAGCCAGCTGACGAAATATATTTTTCATGATTGTGTATTTAGATCGATGTTTATTATGCGAACTCGGATTAAGAAAAATTTTACGAGGGAACAATTTGTTGGAATTACCATACCATCGGGCCGAGGTCGAAACTGAAAGAAGCTGCTCCAATGGAAGCAATGATCAGGGCGACGGTAGCCGCAACTATTACGCCTCCTAAAACATGGCTTCCTATAGAAGCTCCTTTGGCAGGTTTGTAGATATTGTATTTGACGACTTCATCCTTGCGAATCATTACCAATTGCGTGTCGCTAGGTTTTGGAATGTTGGCGTACACATGCACTTCACTGAAGAGTATTTCACGGTGTTTGTATTTGTAAGTATGTAACCTTTTATCAGCAGCAGGTTCTTCATACTCCGCTTTGGCTGGTAAATATGGAGCAATGTATCCTGTTATGTGTTCAGCAGTTATGTCTGCAGACTTTAATGCTACTGTTTCATCAGTATAATGAACGATGATCTTCTTATCAACTGCTTCCGTAATGGCTTGGAGCTTGTCGTAACCCGGACTTGTCTTTACCGTATAGAAGTTTTTAAAGCAGCCAGTTAGTGTGACGCATGAAGTAAGAGCAATGAACAGAGCCAGCTGATGTAGTATATTTTTCATGATCATTTGTTTTATGAACCGAAACTAGCGTCATTGCCAGCAGGGTCATAATTGATCATTGCAACAAGATGTTGGTAATCTGCAAAAATTAATAGAGGAGATTTCAGGGTTGGAATTGTGTTGCAGTATTTGCAATAAACCTGGCTCAGGGAAAGGGCAGTTGCAGAATCTGCAAATCCTCATAATTATTTTTCCGGGTAATTGACAGTAATTCTTTAAATTTTTTTGGTCCTGTCAGGTCTATTGACCATCATCTCCGGGCCGTTTCCAGTCTTTACCTTCTGAATAAAGTCGTGAAGCTACTCACCGGAACTCCCCACCAACAACACCTGCCAGGCTTCCTGTACCTTGTCATGATCCAGCAATTCGCCGGCATAGCGGTGAAGTTCCGCTTCCATATCGTCGGGATTTGAAGAAAAATACTGCACGATATTTTTGAGGTCCGTATCGTAATAACCGGGGTTGAAAGAGGGCATCTGGTGGACATTAGCCAGTTTAGCCAGCTGATTGCCGGTAAGTTTACGGCTTTTACGGATAGAAGCTGGTAGAGAATCTATTCCGATGCCCAGCTGCGTATTTGGCTTTTCCACAATGAACAGGTTGGATTCATCCACCTTGCTGTAGTAGTGTCCACCGAGCCTGGCAACATGATGAAGTTTTTTCTGGTCGATCATCGACCCATCAACATTCAATATGCTATCGTCGACGTGCATGATGAGCACTTCACAGATCACCAGGTTGCCTGCACCACCTTCCGTTCCCAATGGCTTTACTTCAATAACCTTACACTCCATTTGCACCTTGCTTTCTTTTACCCTCGGCGGTTTTACCGCTACAGAAGGCACCATGGTGAACCCGGATTTTTCAAATTCATTTACACCGCGCGGGTATTCACAGCTAGATAGTGATGTTTGTTCCACCATATCGTAGTCCACGATATTAATAACGACCTCGGGTACCTGCAAAACGTTTTCCAGGGTGTGTTTATGGCTGTTGTCCCTAACCCGTCTCGACGGTGAAAAAATTACTATAGGCGGATTTGAAGAGAACATATTGAAGAAGCTAAATGGACTAAGGTTGATGTACCCCTCGCTATCCATGGTTGATGCAAAACAAATTGGCCTTGGACCTACGGCATGCTGAAGCCAGTTCTGTTTCTGGGGTGTGCTAAGGTCTTTCAGGTAGATCTCCATGAAATGTCATTTCTTTCGTTGTAAGATAGAAAAGTCATCTTCATCGCGGACAATGATATTTTCAAGAATGCCCAGGCCGTCGATTTCCAGTGCTACTTTGTCGCCTTCTTCCAGCCATTGTTCGGCGAAACCGGGATCATTTAACTTGCCAGTTCCATTGAGCTCCAGGAAACATCCTGTGCCCACCGTTCCACTGCCGATAACATCACCTGGATATAGATTTACCCCATAAGAGGCGCGTTCGATAATTTCCGCAAAGGTCCAGTCCATCGATCCCACATTTCCTTCACTTACTTGAACGTCATTAACGCGGCAGGTCATTTTAAGGTTCCAGTTTTTACCGACATGACCTTCTTTCGCGGGTATTTCAAAGGGTTCCAATTCATCAAGGGTAACCAGCCAGGGTCCAAGTGTAGTAGCAAAATCTTTCCCTTTCGCCGGCCCCAGGTTGAGGAGCATTTCCTCCATCTGGAGTTTTCTGGCAGAAAAATCGTTCATGATCATCAGTCCGCCAATGTACTCATCGGCCTCTTCAGCCCTGATATTCCGCCCCTGCTTACTGATCACTATGGCAACTTCCAGTTCGAAGTCTAGCTTTTCGAAGTGGTCAGGCATGCAAACCACTTCACCCGGACCTCCTACACTATGGTGGTTGGTGAAATAGAAAATAGGGTACTGGTCAAATTCCGGGATCATGTCCGCTCCACGATTGCGGCGTGCTGATTCCACGTGCTGGCGAAAAGCGTAACCGTCCCTGCAACTGGTGGGAGAGGGAACCGGGGCAAGCAGCTGCACTTTTTCCAGCGGGACAGCCCTGACATTACTGATTCGGCCTGCTTTTATAGCTTCCTCGCCACCCAATGCGGCGGGATACGCATCTTCCCAGTAATTCAGGAACATGCTCATGCTACTGGGCATGTCGGGGTGAAGGGCATCCAGGTCATATAAATATCCGTCTACCAGGATGGATAATTGGTCGTGGCCGTCTTTTAAATATGACACTAGTTTCATAATAATAGGCTGATTTAGCGTGCGTTGATCCGCAATTTAGGGGAATAATCAGTGCTCTATTGACCAACTATCAAACATGCCAGCCATGATGGCCATTTCACGCCCAAAATCGCTACTTTTGCGCTGAAAGTACCGGTGATTACCTGTGCTGAATAAAGAGAAAAAGATGAACCAAAGTACGGACAAAGCTAAAAAACCCCATTTTTCAAAGGGCACTCATGAGGATGTGTTTCAGCAGTTACGTGCTGATGTTAAAGAAATTGTGAAAGAACTCGAGCCCAAAAGGAAATGGGAAATACAGGTGAAGTCAGTGTTGTTCCCCTTGATGTACCTGGGGTTATGGATTTCTGCGATGCTCTGGGGTAAAGAAACGCCGTTGGTTTATTATGCCTGCTATTTCGGACTCGGGCTTATGCTCGTTGTCATTTTCGCCAACCTGATCCATGATGCCGTTCACGGTACCATTTTCGAAAGCCGGAGGATGAACGATATCTATGTTCACCTGTTCGATCTCATGGGAGCCAATAGTTTTATCTGGAGGTTAAGGCACGTACGTTTTCACCATAACTATCCCAACGTAAATGGATGGGATACGGATTTTGAGCAAAGCAAAATGCTTCGTGTTTATCCAAACGGTGATTTTTCAAAGATGCATAAATACCAGCATCTGTATATTCCGTTACTGTATCCTTTGTTTTTGTTTAACTGGCTTATCGTACGCGACTTCAAAGATTTTTTCAATCGTAAAAAAATAGTGCGCAAACTGATCCATATTCCAAAAATGGAATATGTGAAGTTGTTTGTTTTTAAGGCGTTCTTCTTTTTCTATATGATTTTTTTGCCTAAACTGGTACTTGATATCAGTTGGACGCAGGCAATACTTGGGTTTGGACTAATGGTGCTCACTGCAAGCCTCTTCTCATTGATGGTGCTGCTGCCACCTCATGCTAATACACTTTCAGAATTTCCACTGCCCGATGAGAAAAATATGCTTCCCGAGAACTGGTTCATGCATATGTTGAAAACGACAAGTGATGTAACGAACGACAACTGGTTTACACGTTTTTTTATGGGTTGCTTTAATTTCCATGTGGTGCACCACCTTTTTCCAAATGTGAACCATGTTTATTATCCGGAAATCACGCAGAAGCTTGAGCAATATGCGAGCGAATACAATCTTCCTTATAAAAAGGCAAGTTTATTTGGCGCGCTTCACAACCATTTCAAACTGATAAAAGCAAACGGTACCGGAGATTTTAATATCTGGGAAGAGAGCATGTAGCACCGCCATACGGTGATTTCGGATTACGGATTGGCGGATTGACGGATTGACGGATTGGCGGATTGTAAATTAAGGATTAGATTAGGTGTTTTACCACTTTTCAGATTCATCAATATCATTGGCCCGCGGACGAAAAAGTTCGCGGGTTTTTATTTTCTGCTTTTGTCGTTCAACAATCAGGTGCGCAATTACTTTTCCTCCATCGGCCTGTGGATTTTCCTTTAATGTTTGACGGATCTTTTGTTCACTCACATCTATCCTGTAAAGAATTGAAATAAGTTGAGAGAAATCATTGACGATCATTTCATTCAGGTGCACGGCAAAGGCTGAGATGAGTTCATCTTCTGTGAGGGAGGTCCTGAGTTCAAGTGCCCAGTCCTTATTAATAGCGGAGATAATATCGGAGGATGAGGGAGACATTAATTAAATTTACTTATTCGTAAATAAATGAAAAAAGATATCGAGCCGTTGTGGTCACCGACAGAAGCATTCAAAAAAGGTTCACGCCTCTGGAACTATATGCAATGGCTTAAGACTTACAATGGCTGCGAATTTACAGTTTATGAATCTCTCTGGCAATGGAGTGTTGAACACCCAGCTGATTTTTGGGAATCGCTTTGGATATACGCTGATATAAAATCGCATGGCACCTACAGCAAGGTGATGCAAAAGCCGTCCACAGGTATGATTGGAACGCAATGGTTTGAAGGGGCAACTGTCAATTATGCTGAACACATATTCAGACATGCCAATCCAATGCATCCTGCTATTATTTTCCAGGGCGAACAAGGTTCATCAAATGAAGTTAGCTGGGCCACCTTGCGTAGTTCGGTAGCTAAAATCGCCGGATGGATGAAATCTGCCGGCGTTGTAAAAGGCGATCGCGTGGCTTCTCTGATGCCCAATATCCCTGAAACTGTAATCGCTTTTCTGGCAGCACAATCAATAGGCGCTGTCTGGAGCAGTTGTTCTCCGGATTTCGGCAATCCTTCTATCATTGAACGGTTTGTGCAGATCAGACCAAAAATACTTTTTGTTACCGACGGTTACGGGTATAACGGAAAAGTATACCCAAAAATATCGGCTTGGGAAGAACTTAGAATGTCATTAGCGGGCCTAGAACAGGTGGTGTTTTATGCTTATGCCGACCAGTCTGTTACAATGAAAAGTACAGTGAACTGGAATGAGATCATGTTGCGTGATGATGGGGAAATAACCTTTGAGCCATTACCTTTTGACCACCCGTTATGGATACTTTATTCTTCGGGAACTACAGGCAAACCAAAAGCCATAACACATGGTGTTGGCGGTAACCTGCTGGAACACCTGAAAGTGTTACTGCTACACTGGGATGTGAGGCCCGGAGAAAAGTTTTTCTGGTACTCCACTACCGGTTGGATGATGTGGAATTTTTCCGTTGCATCCATGCTTGCCGGCGCAACCCTGATGCTTTATGATGGATCTGCCGGTCATCCTGCTCTGTCGCGGCTTTGGGACTTTATTAGTGATCATGAGGTGGAGCATTTTGGCGGTGGTGCCGCTTTTTTCATTGCCTGCATGAAATCGGGTATGCGTTTCCGTGAAAATGGACTTCCGGCACTGAGAACCATAGGCTCAACAGGCTCGCCATTACCCCCTGAAGCATTTGAATGGATATACCAACATGTGAAACAGGACGTATGGCTGATATCTTTTAGTGGAGGAACGGACATCTGTAGCGGTTTTGTTGGCGGGTCACCTTTGTTGCCTGTGTATGCCGGCGAAATACAGTGCCGCCTGTTGGGTTGCCACCTCGAAGCATTTGACGAAAACGGAAAGCCTTTAAGGAATTCATTGGGTGAAATGGTAATACTTCAGCCCATGCCCAGTATGCCGGTTTTTTTCTGGGGCGATGAACATAATGAGCGATACCAAAGCAGCTATTTCGAACACTATCCCGGAATATGGCGACATGGTGACTGGATTGAGATCACATCTCGCAATTCGGTGATTATATTTGGAAGGTCTGATGCCACACTTAACCGCGATGGAGTACGCATAGGCACCAGTGAAATCTACAGTGCGGTAGATGCAATTCCCGAAGTGTCAGACAGCCTGATTGTTTGTGTTGAAAAAGAAGGGGGACAATATTTTATGCCATTGTTTGTGGTGATGAAGGAAGGATATGACTTAACGGACAACATCAAAAAGAAAATTAAAATACAGTTAAGAAATCAATACAGCCCGCGCCATGTGCCGGATGAGATTTATGAGGTTAAGGATATTCCGTACACCATCAGCGGTAAAAAAATGGAAGCTCCGGTGAAGAAAATATTGATGGGAACTCCGGTAGATAAAGCGGCAAGCCGCGATACGATGAGAAATCCGAATTCGCTTCTCGAATTTGAATTTCTAATTTGAAAGTTTACACCGCACATTTGTCGTGATAATCTTTCAGTTCTATTGGCAGTTCAGCAATTTCAAATCCCTCGTAGTGTAGTAACATTTCATTGAATAATTCTTGAATTTCATAAACTTCATCCAGCAACATTAATCGCTTCATGAAGTCTTTTATGCCCGGCAACCCACGCAAATAGCCGCCATATTTTCCGCGCATATTAAAAATCGCTTTTCGCTCGCCTTTCCATTCGATTGATCTGTCCAGGTGTTTCCGGCAAACATCGAATCGCTCCGCAACTGTTGGTGGGGGTAACAACGATCCGGTGGACAAATAATGTTTTATTTCCCTGAAGATCCATGGATGATTGATTGCAGCACGTCCTACCATAATGCCATCTACCCCATATCTTTCTTTGTATTCCGCTGCTTTCAATGCACTATTGATGTCTCCATTACCGAAAATGGGGATATGGATCCGTGGATTATTTTTCACTTTGCCAATAAGAGACCAGTCGGCCTGCCCTTTATACATCTGGCACCTTGTTCTTCCGTGGATGGTTAATGCTTTAATTCCCGCATCCTGCAATCTTTCTGCAACGTCTTCTATGTTGAGGCTATCATGATCCCAGCCCAATCTTGTTTTTACGGTGACGGGAAGGTTGGTTGCTTTTACACAGGCTTCTGTTAACCTTATCATCAGGTTAATGTCTTTCAATACGCCCGCACCAGCTCCTCGCGCAGCAACATTTTTTACAGGACAGCCGAAATTTATGTCCAACAGGTCCGGGTTAGTGGTTTCTACAATACCGGAAGCAAGGGCCAGGCTTTCTTCGTCGCCGCCAAATATCTGGATGCCAACAGGTCTTTCCGCTCCAAAAATGTCGAGCTTTTTTCTGCATTTTACTGCATTTCTGATAAGGCCTTCACTGGAGATGAATTCGGTATACATGAGGTCGGCCCCATTTGCTTTACAGATCGCACGAAACGGCGGATCACTGACGTCTTCCATAGGCGCTAGCAAAAGGGGAAAATCGGGCAGGGAAATGTGGGCAATGTCAACCATCTGTGTTGCAAAGATAAGTTGATAATGTGGCGATACGAACGGTAAAGCATAATGCAGATATAGTTTGAATCCGGAGGATAAACAGGTAAGCCCTGAATAAAGCAATTTTGCAATACCAGGAAATTCAGAACTTTTCCAGGACGCCCAATCCGAACAAGGCAAAATCGTATTTAACGGGATCGACAGGATCAAAGCGTTTAAGGTGTTCCGTTAGTTCGATGGCCGATTGCCAGTCGGCCTGCGGCCTGGTGACCAGGCCAAACCTTTTTGCAACCCGGGAAACGTGAAGGTCAAGTGGACAAACCAGTTGGGAAGGTTTTATTTTATGCCATAAGCCAAAATCAACGACATCTTTTCTGACCATCCATCTTAAAAACATATTTATTCGCTTACACGCTGAACCCTGCATGGGCGAAGCCACGTGTTTTTCTGTCCGTCTAAGGTGTTCAAAAGAAAAGAAATACTGACGGAAACCATTCAGGCCACGCTCCATATTACTGTCATTATCGTCCATGTATTTTGTAAAAGCAGACTCGAGTGACTTATTTTGGCTATAGTGAGTCCTAAAAAAATGGATAAAATAGTAGAGGTCGTCGTCAGTGAAGGTGCGATGTTTAAATCCCCTGAGTGCGTTTAGGTCTGCGGGCGAAGCATGCAGGCAAAAATCATGCGGACGCATATCCATCATCTGCATTAGCTCGCGCGATTTGTTGATGATGGTAGTGCGGTTACCCCAGGCAAAAATGGCTGCAAAAAAGGCGGCGATCTCAATGTCCTGCTTGATAGCAAACATGTGGGGAATGCAGACAGGATCCGCGGCTATGAAGAATTTACGGCTGTACTGTATTACTTTCTGGTCAAAAAATTCTTTCAGCGAAGGTGAATCCTTCATGCTGTAAATATCTGATATTTGGTTTGAAAAAATGTGTGCTTGCTGACAGCCGTCATCTGAAGAGGTTCTGCATATCATGTAATTAGCGCAGGTGCTTACTTGGCTTCAGGGTCTTACAACCTTCAATCCCATACTATGCACCTTATTATCCATTGTCTAGTTGTGTTTTTTGTCACTGTCCAGGTTTCAGCACAGACACCTGTATATAAAGATGCCCGGCAATCTATAAATAACAGGGTAAAAGACCTGTTGTCGGGGATGACAGTAGAACAAAAAACACGTCAGCTGAATCAATTAAATGGCGGTTTTTTACCGGGCCTGTGACCGGCGATCAGGGGCAGAAAGAGAAAATGAACGTGGCCCGACAGGGTAAAGTAGGTTC
This sequence comes from Sphingobacteriales bacterium, assembly GCA_031372815.1. Classification (GTDB taxonomy): domain Bacteria; phylum Bacteroidota; class Bacteroidia; order Chitinophagales; family Chitinophagaceae; genus Pollutibacter. Next base: position 205 of record JANMMA010000197.1, on the reverse strand, counting down.
GTTCCTGAATATAGTAGGAGCAAAGGAAACACGTACCATGCAGGAAGTCAATTTTTTATGGCCCGTTATTGACTACATTAGGGGTATAATTTAAGCGCAATGCAAATCGCGGAGAGTTTTCGTCTGGATGGTAAAACAGCCGTCATTACAGGTTCAAGTAAAGGCATCGGAAAGGCCATTGCCATTGCTTTAGGCCAGCAGGGTG
>JANMMA010000172.1:0-15179 GCA_031372815.1 Sphingobacteriales bacterium | reverse complement strand
GAGTACGGCGCACCACCGCATGGAGGAATAGCATTTGGGTTCGACAGGCTATGTGCACTGCTCGGAGGAAGCGAAAGCATCCGTGATTTTATTGCGTTCCCAAAAAATAACAGTGGCCGCGACGTGATGCTCGATGCACCGTCGTCCATTGATGATAAACAGTTAAAAGAATTGAATATACAGCTCAAAGAGGAACAAAAACCAGGTTGAGTACACTCTGAAACGTGCGATCACACTATCGCATTATTTATTCACACATTACCCTATAACTTCATATCTTCCATTACCCACTTTTCTGACTTGTCTGTATTCACCTGAATCAATCATGCGTATGACAGGCAATGCATTGCTAGAACAATACAAAACCGGCCCCGGTTTATGGGACGAGATGTGCAATAATGGCGTTATAAGGCCTGAGTACAGGCATATTGCCCAAACCCTTACTGAATCATTGGTGGAATCCCTTCACTATAAAGACAGGCTCGCCGGCGAGCTTTTCATGAACCAGGGAATTACTTTCACTGTATACAGTGACGATGAAGGCATTGAAAGAATTTTTCCCTTCGATATCATTCCAAGGATCATCACCGGAAAAGAATGGGATAAGGTTGAACTGGGCATCAAGCAGCGGATCAAAGCACTAAACCTTTTTTTGAAAGACATTTATTCTGAAAGGCAGATACTGAACGACAAAATAGTTCCTGCGGAACTCATCGCAAGTTGTCCCGAATATACACGCGAAGTTTTTGGTATAAGACCTGCGCACGACATCTATGTACATATTTCCGGGATAGACCTGATTCGCAGTGAATCCGGACAGTTTTATATTCTTGAGGATAATTTGAGAACGCCATCAGGTGTTTCTTATATGCTTGAGAACCGGGAAGTCACGAAAAGAATATTTCCAGGCCTGCTTGGTGCAAATAATGTCAGGATGGTCAGTAATTACCCACTGATCCTTCACCAGAATCTGCTGGCTTTGGCGCCCAGGCACGTCTCAAATCCAACTGTAGTATTGCTTACCCCGGGCGTATTCAACTCGGCCTATTATGAACATACTTTTCTTGCCCGCCAAATGGGCATACCCCTGGTGGAAGCAAGGGATCTTATGGTAATGAATCACCGGGTCTACATGAAAACAACGCAGGGTTTGCAGTTAGTGCACGTTATCTATAGACGGGTGGATGACATTTTCCTTGATCCCCTTTCGTTCAAATCAGACAGTATTCTTGGCGTACCCGGACTGATCAGTGCGTATCGAAAAGGAAATGTTGCGCTGGTAAATGCGCCGGGAAATGGCGTTGCAGACGACAAAGCCGTATATGCCTATGTGCCTTCCATGATCAGGTATTATTTGAACGAAGAACCCATCCTACCCAACGTTCCTACTTATCAGCTGATAGACCAGGGAGCACGTGACTATGTTTTTCATAACATCAATAACATGGTGATCAAGAAAACAAACCAGTCGGGAGGATACGGCATGTTGATGGGTAATAAAACCACCGATGAAGAAGTGGAATTATTCAAACACGAAGTTGAAAAAGATCCCCGAAACTTTATCGCACAACCGATTATTAAATTGTCTACTGTTCCCTGCTTTATAGATGGTCAACTTAAATCCAGGCATGTTGACCTTCGGCCATACGCATTATGTGGGCCAAACGGTATCGATATTGTGCCAGGTGGACTGACCCGCGTTGCCTTGCGGGAAGGGTCACTCGTAGTAAACTCTTCACAAGGCGGTGGAAGTAAAGATACCTGGGTAGTTGACTTAAATTTAAATGAAGAATAATGTTGAGTAGAGTTGCGGATTCTTTGTATTGGCTCGACAGGTATATGGAGCGAACGGATGCTATGATCCGGGTGTTGCGTACAAATTATGTATTATCCTTTGATGACAGTCTGAATACCCCCAGCTCATCACGACAGCTATTGAATATTTTCGGTTATCTGTCTGAAGAAAAGCTTCAGGAACTGGAGAAAGATAACACGGCAACAATGCGGTTTCTGATCACAGATGTTTCTAACCCAAACTCATTAAGAGCTATTATAGCCAAAGCAAGGGAAAACGCCAGGGGTGCCCAGGATCACATTACCAAAGAAGTCTGGGAGCAGGTTAACCAGGTATATCACCAGGTCAATGATCCATCCATGGAAAAAAGACTGGAAGCCGAGACGCTCAAGGTGATAGATCAGCTAACAGAATATATAACGCTTTACTATGGCGTAACAGCGAGTACAATGCCCCGTGGCAATGGATGGAACCTGATGAATACAGGAAAATTTATTGAACGATGCCTGCTTACCATTGATATTGCGCGACAGCACCTGGGTGTTATTGAGTATAAACTCGACGAAACAAGAGACATACTTTACTGGAGAAATTTATTGTTATCCTTATCGGGATACGAGTTGCACTTGAAAACATACCGCACCCGGAACCACGATTGGAACGTGGTTGACCAGGTGTTATTCAATCCAAATTTTACAAGGTCAGTGAGGTATTCGCTGCAAAAGATAAAAGGCTACCTGACCAAAATTGTTGAACATAACAATCCTGAAGGAAAGGAATTGTTATGGAATCAGTTCGGCAGAATGCTTAGTCGAATTGAGTACGCAGATATGGAACAGGTGAAGCATGAGAAGCTTGAAGAATTTTTAAGGCATACGCGTAATGACATGGTGAACTTTCACCTCCTGTTGGGTAAATCGTTTTTCTCATACCATTAAACCTGATGAATGCCCGTCTATAAGATACATCATATCACAAAGTATACTTACGACAAAGCCGTAAAGGAATCTGTAAACCAGGTGCGCCTGTTTCCTTATAACTGTCCTGAGCAGGAACTATTACACCATGAATGGAATATCACTAACTATCCTGAAATGCACATCTTCACAGACTACTGGCATAACAGGGTAGCTGTTTTTAATATTGTTGAGCCACATACTGAATTAACTATTGAAAGCAAACTTATGGTTAGGACAATGGCTTCCAACGATGTATTCCTTAATTATGCAGGTACCCGGGCGATGCTGCAAATTGATATGAGTGACAACCTTTCTTTGCTGGAACTCACTACCCATGATTTAGTAGAATCGCAGGAAGAGATCAATGAAATCATCCGCTCGATTTATTCGCCCGATATAACGATAGCAGAAAAAGTGCAGCGTTGTTGTGATTACATTTTTACTAATTTCCAATACATCAAGGGTATCACAGATATTGAAACAACAGTTGATGAGATACTAAGCCATAAATCCGGAGTATGCCAGGACTTTGCACACCTTATGCTCCAGTTATTAAGGTCGATGAAAATACCCTCGAGGTATGTGAGCGGTTATATTTGTCCGAGTGAAATTGGTATCCGCGGTGAAGGTGCTACCCATGCGTGGGTAGAAGCATGGATACCCGGGAGCGGGTGGGCGGGTATTGACCCCACCAATAATATTTGGGTCACCAACAAACACGTAAAACTTGCCGTAGGCCGAAATTTCGGTGATTGCTCTCCTGTAAAAGGAACCTTCAAAGGACCGGTTAAGCAGAGCCTTTCGGTTTTTGTTTCTATTGGATACGAAGACGGTCACATCTTTGAGGACCTGAATAAGGTCAATCTTCACCTTGAACCTCCGCCGCCAACCGAAGAGCAGATCGCTGAAAACATCAGCCAGCAACAGTGACCTGAAGTTCACTGTTGCTGGCTGATGTTAATTGGGAAATTGGGAAATTTGAAAAGTGTGGAAGTGAAGCAAGACAATTTGCCAATTTGCACTTTCACATTTGCCAAATTTTCCAATTTCCGAATTCACAATATTTAGCTTCTGTAAGTTAAAAACACAAAATCAGGGGGAAAAATTCTTGGATTATGATACAAATTAGCCCGCAGGGCTTAACTTTAAACAAACGATGTTTGCTATGATTAGAAGACAATTTTTGAAGACCAGCGCGCTGGCTGTTGCCGGGACTGTCGCTATCCCCGAGTTCCTTTCTGCCAAGCCCAAGTACCCGGCAAAACTGGTAGGGCTGCAGCTTTATTCCGTACGTGATGAAATGAAAGCAGACCCACTGGGTACCCTGAAACAACTGTCCCAAATAGGGTATAAGTATGTTGAACATGCAAATTATGTAGACCGTAAATTTTACAGCTATTCAGCGAAAGAGTTCAAGAAAGTACTTGACGGGCTTGGATTGAAAATGCCCAGCGGGCATACCGTATTCACTTCTAAGCATTGGGATGAAAGTAAAAAAGACTTTACTGACGTATGGAAATATACAGTAGAGGATGCGGCTACCTGCGGACAAAAATTCGTGATTAGTCCGTGGTTGGAAGAGGATCGTCGTAAAACTTCAGATGACCTCAAAAGGTTTATGGAACTGTTTAATAAGAATGGTGCGCTATGTCAGAAATCAGGAATGAAATTCGGATACCATAATCATGATTTCGAGTTTAGCCAGAAACTGGATGGCCAACAGGTGTTCGACCTTATCCTTTCCAATACCGATCCAAAACTTGTTATGCAACAGTTGGATATTGGCAATATGTACAATGGCGGAGCAGATGCTCTTGAAATTGTAAAGAAATATCCTGGACGATTTGAATCATGGCATATTAAGGATGAAATCAAAGCCAGTGGGGGTCACGAAAAGTTCGAAAGTACCGTGCTTGGTACAGGTATCGTTCCGGTAAAAGATATCCTGGCCATTGCCAAAAGCACAGCAGGTGATACCCACCTGATCATAGAACAGGAATCTTACCAGGGCAAAACCCCACTGACCAGTATGGCGGAAAATATTAAGATCATGAAAGACTGGGGATTTAAGAGTTAATGTGGGTTGTTGTGAGTAATACATTTACTCATATTTGATGTGACTTAATTTGAAAATGTGAAAGAGGTTGACAATGTCAGCCTCTTTTTTATTAATACGTTCAGTTTACCCCTATACCAAAATGACAATTTCACGGCTGTAAGTCAAAATAAACTTTTAGCAATCGTACTATTGGTTTGCCCTAACGGTCCTGACGCCGAAAACCCGTCCCGCCGTTTTATCATAATTAGCCTGTATGGCAACATTTACCTGGGACTGGCCCTTAGTGATATCTACCGGTATCGGATATACGAAATTATAAAAAGTTCCTGTTTTCCCGCCTTGCCATTCTACCGTGGCAATCCTTACATTGTTTACAAGTATATCAAATTTCCTGTCTTTATCGTCGCCAATGTAGGTTAACATGAGGGACTGTGGTATGTCGGGATCGCTTTTCATGGTAAAGGAAAAATAATGGCCCGCCCGGGCTTCACGACCTTTTCTCCCAATGGCGTCATCCACATATGAACGCTCCGATGCTTTCAACTGGTGATCCCGTTCAGGTTGCATCTCCCCTATTCTGAATACATCGATAGTGTTTGCCTCTATCTCCTTTTCCTTTTTCTTTTCAGCTTCGTAATCTGCCTGCCTCGCATTCCAGTCTGCCTCTGTGAAATAGTCCCAGTACACAGAATAATACTGGTCGAAGACTTTATAAAAAGGAATCAGCGTTACATCAAATGGCTTTCCGACGCCTTTTATTTCAAATGATGGGTAAGATGAATTTGTCTTTTTCATCCATACAGACGGATCCTTTTGATTCGTCATCAAAACGGGAGTTCCATATACCGGATCGGGCATTTCTTTTCCAAGCAATCCGGCCAATACCAATGGGCCATATTTAAAGGCAATCCGTGAAGGGTTATCAGGCATTGATTCTGTATAGATCTGCATATCAAAATGCACTTCTATCTTGTCTCCTTTCCTGAAACTGCCCGATATGATTGAATAACCGCTGGAGTCGGCTTTCGCTGTATAAGGTTTCCCATTTACGGTAATGCGGGGCTCAGACTTGCTCCAAAAAGGCTTTCTAATCCTGATGTTAAGTAAAGTGCCAGTGGTCTTTGTGAAGCGAAGCAGAGTTTGGTTGTCGTTTGGAAAATCCGTCTCCTGGAACAATGTGACAGCTTGCTCTTTCCAGTTCAACGTCGATGGTATAAACAGGTTCACCCAAAGGGTATTCCTGCCATCATGTAAATATATCTGTTCCGAATATTTACTGTGATTTTCAATACCGCTCCCAACGCAGCAGGTAAACGTATTGAAGGAGTCACTGAATTGCTTTTTGGTACCCATACGCAGCGGAACAAAATAACACATCATACCATCTTCAGGGTTCTGTGACGCGAGTATATGATTATATAAAGCACGCTCATAATAATCCATATAGGATGAAGACGGATCCCAGGAAAATATCTGCCTGGTAAGCTTCAGCATATTATACGTATTGCAGGTTTCACAGGTATTGTCGCTGAGCCTCTCGTTTAGCTTTCCGGCTTCACCGCAATACTCGTAATTACTATTTCCCCCAATCACATAGCTGTGCCTGTGCACCATTGTATTCCAGAAAAATGCAGCGATGGTACTGTCTGATTTGTTGCCAGTTAACTGGTATTGCCTTGCACTGCCAATGGCTTTAGGCACATTGGTGTTGGAATGTTTTCCCGGGAGTGGGTCAATGCCTTCCGATAAAGGCTTCATCACAAAATCATCATAAAACAAGTATGACAGGTCGAGGTATTTACGGTTACCCGTGATGGCATAAATATTAGCGAGCACATCGTTCATCCCTCCATATTCACACCGCAACATTTTCTGCCGCGAAGAATCTGGCAGGTGAGCAATAGTATTAAAAGTCCAGTCGGCCATTGCCACCACTATATCCAATGCTTTCTTATTTCCCGTGTAGAGGTATGCATCCAGGAGTCCGGCCATTAACTTATGAACCGTATACCACGGACTCCAGCCTCCGTTGAGGTCGAACCCTGACGTTTTAATATCGCCCCTGGAGACTCTTGCAAAAATGGAATCTTCTTTGGGTATGCCGCCAACATATCCCGTTTTTCTGGCCAGCTGACAACGTGCAATTTCATCGACAGAATAATTTACACGCGTCAGTAATTCTTTGTTACCGGTAGACACATACATCATAGATGCCGCTGAAAGGTAATGCCCCATAGTGTGCCCACTTAATCCGTCACTTTCCCAACCCTTGTATATCGAATCTTTAACTGGCAGCCCGGCATTCAGGTGAAAACGGTGCAATAACCGGTCTGGTTTTAATAACAAAAGATACATCTCGTCCTTCCTCATGGCATGGTAAAATGCAGATCCTGGAAGAAGCTTTACGTCATCCAACGGAAAAGCATAGGCTGATGAGGGGCGAAATGTATTTACGTGGAAACGTGTGTCGTTATATTGAGGCACGTAAGACTGGCCTTTTATTGAGGCCGAAAAAACTAGAACCGATATAAAAAATAGAATTCTATTCATGTGCATCCATCAATTTAGTAAAGAACGACGATTCTGCTGACGAAAAAATCGGGGAAAAAATCAAATGCCTCTTCGGTTGCTTACATTTGACAATCGCCCGAAGACAAATAAAAATTATGTTCGATAAATTGAGGAAGATAATTGGCCCGGGGGTAGTCACCGGCGCCAGTGATGATGATCCTTCCGGTATTGCTACCTATACCCAGGCGGGAGCCGCCTTTGGCTTCCAGTTTTTGTGGACTGCCCTTGCCACCTATCCATTGATGGTCTCCATACAGGAAATGTGCGCCCGCATTGGTATCGTGACTCGTCAGGGACTAACTGGAATTCTAAAGAAACATTATCCCAGGCCGGTTATGTGGATCATGATATTGTTCAGTTTCCCTGCCATCATTCTAAACATCAGTGCAGACCTGGCGGGAATGGGAGCGGTTGGACATATGCTGATGCCCTCTATTCCATCCTTCGCTTTTGCCCTTTTCTTCTGCATACTTCTCTTGTTTAACCTGATCAGGTTGTCTTACCGCAAAATTGCCAATATCCTCCAGTTTCTTTGCCTGGTGTTGTTGTGTTATGTAGTTGTCCCATTTCTCTCCAGACAGCCCTGGGGAGAAATTTTGAAAAATACTTTTTTTCCACAGCTAGTCCTGGACACGAATTTCTTCGCACTGCTGGTGGGGATATTAGGAACCACCATTTCGCCTTATCTTTTTTTCTGGCAGACTTCCATGGAAGTTGAAGAAGTGAAAGAGAAAAAATTATTCGTCAATAAGACCTTGATCCATGACATGGGAACTGATGTGCGCATTGGCATATTTTTCTCCAATTCAATTTTCTACTTCATTATACTTGCCGCAGCAACAGAACTTCATACTCAGGGGGTCACCGAAGTTTTTACCGTTGATCAGGCTGCACTTGCCCTGAGGCCATTAGCCGGTAATGCATCTTATTTTCTTTTCGCTTTTGGCGTTATCGGAACCGGATTACTGGCTATCCCTGTTTTGGCGGGTTCATTATCATATATCGTTAGTGAAGCATTTGGATGGAAAGAAGGCCTGAATAAAAAATTCTACCAGGCAAAAGGGTTTTATATGGTGATGAGCATTTCTATGATCTGTGCGCTGGCCTTTAATCTGATTGGTATTAATCCTATTAAAATACTTATTTACACGGCTATTTTATATGGCTTAACGGCACCCGTGTTGATCGGAATTATTATTCATATATGTAATAATAAAAAAATCATGGGCAGATACACGAACAAGCGGTTATCTAATATCCTTGGCATTATCACCCTGTTGGTGATGACCTTTGCAGGAGTAATGCTGGTCTGGCAAAAACTTTAGATGGGCGCTGGTGATCTAGTTCTTAGCAGCCAGCGTTTTACGGATATAGTCATCTGTCATTTGCTCCAGGATCGATAATGTAACGGTGCCCTGTGAAAGCACCATATCATGAAACGCCCTGATGTCGAATTTCCCTCCCAATGCGGTCTCTGCTTTTTTACGTAGTTCACGAATTTTTAATTCGCCAATCTTATAACTTACTGCTTGCCCGGGCCAGGCAATATAGCGGAGTATTTCATTTTCTACTTCAAGCACCGACAGCGCCGTTCGGTCGGCAAGGTATTCTACAGCCTGCGCCTGGGTCCAGCCTTTTGCGTGTATGCCTACATCAATTACGAGTCTGCAGGCCCTCCACATCTCATAGGTGAGCTTTCCGAAACGCGTATAAGGCGTTTTAAAAAATCCCATTTCTGTTCCCAGGTATTCGCAATATAATGCCCACCCTTCTCCATAAGCGCTGAGGTAAAAGTTATGTCGGAAATCAGGAACATTTTCCAACTCCTGTGTTAATGATCCCTGCAAATGGTGGCCCGGGACAGCTTCATGAAGCGTGAGCGATTCAAGTGCATAAAGTGGACGACTTCTAAGGTTTGTAGTATTGACCCAATACTCACCTGCGCGTCCGCTTTTTATAGAAGCAGGGGAATACCTGCCACTGGTATATCCCGGCGCAAGAAAGGCAGGAACCGGCCTTACCCCATAAGGTTGCCTCGGCAATTTGCCGAAGAACTTTGGGAGTGTCCAGTCAATTGTTTTTGCAATATAAGATGCTTCCTTAAGCAGGCCTTCAGGTGTAGTAGCATAAAATCTGTCATCGTCCCGTAGTGTCTGGATAAATTCTTTGAGTGTGCCTTTGAACCCGACCTCATTCATAACCTCCTTCATTTCTTTTTCAATGCGTACTACTTCGCTCAGACCTCGTTGATATACTTCCTCATAGGTCATTGAAGTTGTGGTATAATAACTGATCCGCTGCTGGTAATATCTTTCTCCACCAGGAAAGGAAGTAACACCAAGCGTTTTACGGGTATTTGGAATGTATTCATTTTCGAAAAAATCCTTAATGCGTTTGTATTGAGGAATCACCATATTTCGGATGGCAGTTTTTCCTTCTTCCTGTAATTTGGCCCAGTCCGCCTCATTGATAGCAATGGGTTTCTCAGAAAAAGGTTTGTAAAACATGCTTCTATCCACCGTGTCAACAAGATGACTGGTATAGCTGGATGTAAATCCTTCAATGACCACGGCTGGCTGACATATTCCTTCTTTTAACCCACGCCTGATCAACTGGATATTATCGGTCACATAACCTGGAAAAGCATTCAACTTACGTAGATAATTTTTCGCATCCTTTTCATTTCGAATCGTTACAAAAGAGTTGCTAACAAAATCGATATGAAATCCATCATCGCTGAGAATGGGATTGAGGTATTGTTTCAATTCAAATTGCGCAAGATCGTCCCGTGTAGCAAATTTCATGAGCTCAAGGGTGATCGCATCATTCTGATCAAGGGTTTTTTCAGGTATCTTTTGAAGGTCTGCCATTACCGTTTTGCGAAATGCATAGCGGCGTTCAAAATCTTTTTCCTTATACCGCCCAAGCGGAAAGCTATCGGACTGGTATTCCTTCTTTTCAAAGACTTCAATTTTCTTAAATACCGCTTTCAGGGCAGCATTGCTGATGTGGTCCTGCGCTTTCAGGAAAACAGGTAAGAATGCCAATACGATCAGAAATTTTTTCATATACAGGAAGTTATTGATTTATTCAGGCAGTCTTCTCGTCAACTTTATTTGAGTATAATTTCTTTAATGGAGAGCGTATTAATTTGTCCGTCTGAAATCAATATAAACTCTAGTTTATCCAGTTCCGCTAAGGATAGTTTTTTATGCTGTTTACTGTCGAACCAAAGGGGTTGGAATCCTGGATAAGGCCTTGGCAATAAAAGCGACGGGCCAGGCTTGAGTGAATTCAATGGAACTCTAATCAACCCCAAGGAATCGGTTTTTAGTTCGCTAAAATAAGATGTTCCGTTTCGATCAATCAAGCCGATTCGAAAACAGAGGGGTTTAGCATTATGCATGATGATTTGCAGGGTGTCAGCAATGTCAGGAATTCTGTCTCCAATATATAATTGCCAGGCAAACATTCGGCCTTTTACAGAATCTGTGATACTGATCTGCATCATGCTATCTCCCGGATAATTGAGCTGGTACTTATTCCATTGCGGATTCAGGATCATCAATCTTTTGTTGTCCTTTCCCGCATTAAATAATATTCTTGCTGAATTGATCTTCACTTCTCCCAAAGTTGTTTCAGCATTGCCTGATATTATCCCCTGAGGTGCCACAAATTCATTGATGCTGATATTCTTCATCAACAAATTCTTTTTGGGTAAAGCCTTACCGTTTGCACGAAGGATATAAGCACCCGGGGACAGAAGGAATGATTGTCCGTCTGCCCTTCCCGTCCTTTGATTGCTACCATTTACGCCGTCTATATGAAAGTCCCGTCCCAGGTCTGGTAGTATCACAGACATAAACTGTACGTTTCGTTCAATTCGTCTGACTATCCGCCCAGCTACCGCCCTTCCAAAGGGATCTTCCAATTCAACCACATCGGGCATACATTCCAAACGCCATACACCTTCACTAATCCTGTCAAGAAAATAAGCTCCCGATCCGGAATAGCCTACAACTTCAGAATTCCCAATACCAGCCAATTGGCGAAGGGACGCAATTTTTATCGGAGATGATGATGTTACTCCTGTATAAAAAAACGCTGTTTCTGAATTCCATTCACTTTGTTGTCTTGTAGGATAGATGGATAGCTTTCCCCATAGCGTGTCATCAGGATAAGTTACCGAAGAGGAAAATGATGAAGTATCGGTAAACAGTTTTGCAGCAATCATTAAACTGACGGCTTTCTGTGGCGTATAAGCCAGGTTTAGGTAATGGGTCTGGTATTCAGTATTCTCATTTCCGGTAGCCATTGGATCATAGGCAAACTGCGTTGCCCATTGAAAACCAGCTTTGCGAAAACTTCTGGCCATTGCAGGATACATCACAGGTGCAAGAATATCTGCTGCATCAAATTCGTAGACGATCTTCGCTTTGTTCTTGAAAGCATCAATAGTATCAAAGGGAATAACATACCTGTCCACGTTAGGCAGAAAGTTACCTTGCAAAGTATGGTTAGACACCAGCCCCGTGGGATACCATTGAAAACTCACTCCCTGGACATCTGCTTCAGCTACAGCTTTTGCATATAAGGGCGACTCACTGATATTATAAAAAATGGGCTTTTTCCAGCCAGACAGCTTAACTGCCTTTACCATTCTTGCTATATACGTTTCAGCCTGTTTAAGTGAACCGGAATGGTGGGGTTCATTGTTGATTTCAAGTCCAACCACAAACCGGTCATCCTTATAACGCTTTTTCGTGTATGGATTAACGTGAGCAAGTAGTTGTTTAAAATAATTCTCCTGTGCCCGTATTGCTGGTTCCTCTACCAGAACACGTTGTTTGTTATACAGGCTTGAAAAACTGCCCGTCATGCTGTCTTTTTCAGGATATCCGTTACCCCAGAATGCAAGTGGCGTAAGCATTATCCGGATACCGCGCTGTTCCAGTTTATGCAATAAGTAATCAAATAACCTCAGGTGCTCATTGTTGAGCAGGTTACCCAGGGAATCGGTGATCTCGGTATCCCATACATGGACACGGAAGGCACTGATACCTAAGCGCGCGAAATGATAAACATCGCCATCAATTGCTTTTTCAATGGTAATACCAGTCCTCTTCACTGACCGATATCCATAGGCAAAAGGCACGGTATAGTTAACACCAAAAAAATAGGCTGGCTTGTTGCCGGCATTCCACGTTATCAGTCCACTTTTGTCGACCGAGACATCAGATTGTGCGAGGGATATGCAGGGACATAAAAAAAGGACTAAAATGAAGCGATAGAACATGCTTCAAATTATTAATTTTGATCCTTCAACGCAAATATTAGGTGTTCAAATATTTTCTGTGGGTGCCATTGGAGGCGGAGGAGGAGGCTTTATTGTTCTTGTAGTCTTTGTCTTTCGTTCAACAGGTGGTAGTGGTGGCACTGGCGGGGCAGGTGGTGCCATCTCGCCATTTCCAATTATCTCGGGAACCACTGGAACAACTGGAACTGGCGGCGCAACTTCACCATTCCCTTTCACTTCAGGAACGGCTTGACTCGGTGGGGCCGGTGGACGCGGTGGTTCAGGTGGCGCAGGAATAGCTGATTCCGGTGATGGAGCAGGCGGAGGTGGCGGAGCGGGATATTTTGCTTTTTTAATCGGATTTTTCTGTTGCGCATTAACCTCCTGCACAGACATAAAAACCGCCAAAGCCAATAGGCAAAAACCTAATTTTTTTAAATGCATGGTATCGTTTTACCCGTAGATGCAAAACAATAAATAATCCATAAAGATTCTATTCAACTGCTTTACCGTGAAATAACACTATCAGGAGTGTCTGCTAGTGTAGGAGCCGATTTTGCAGTGACAACAGTTGTGCCCACAGGATACATCCAGGATATGTAACTATAATTAGGACCGCTTGCTATAAGCAAGCACGGCCCAGGTATTCAACACAACGGCAAAACCAAGCATGGTCAGCAAGTGCCTGCTAATATCGCGCAGGCCACTCCCCTTAAGTACAACCATACGCATCACTTCGATGAAATAAGATACGGGATTTACTTTAGTGATATACTGTGCCCAGACGGGCATACTTTCAATTGAGGTATAGAGGCCTCCTAACAAAATACTAACCATCATAATAAAAAAAGCAATTAGCATGGCCTGCTGTTGAGTTTGTACATAAGACGAGATAAGCAAACCAAGTCCCAATATGGCTAACAGGTAAACGCTGGAGAACAGGTAGATGAGCCCGAAATTTCCTACGGGGATGATGCCATAAACCAGCCATGCGACGAGTAATCCCAGGGTCATCACAAATTGTCCCATGATCCAAAATGGTATCAGTTTACCCAATATAAAATGGTGTTTACGAATAGGCGTTACGTTGATCTGTTCTATAGTGCCGATTTCCTTTTCTTTTACAATGTTCAAAGCAGAAAGAATGGCGCCTACCATGGTAAGCAGGATCACGAGGATACCCGGGACCATGAATTGTCGATAGTTCATGTGCACGTTGTACCAGTTAGAGAAAGTAGTCTCTATCCTTGGTTCAGCATTAACGACTACGGGTTGCAACCATCTCACCCTGATGGTTTCGTTATAGTCGCGCAATATGCTGGCCAGGTAAGAAGAACCCAGACTTGCCCGTACCCCATTAATGGCATTCACCGCCATAAAAACCTGGGATTTATTCTCGCTTATCAGTTTTTGTTCAAAGTCCGCAGGTATCTCCAATACCAGGTCCGCACGATCCTGCTCAACCCCATGCATAGCCGAAACAAGGTCCGGAGCATAGTCATCCAGTATAAAATATCCCGAACTTATTATTTTGCTAATCATCTGCCGACTGTAAGACGATTTATTATGGTCGAGTATGGTAAGCCTGATATTTTTTACTTCATAGTCAGCGGCCATGGGAAGAACAATCAATTGTATTACCGGCATAATCAACATCATCCTTAAAACGGAAGGATCACGAAGGATCTGCCTGAACTCTTTTTCGAGGATGAATAATATTGTTCTCATAACCTGATCTTAAATTTTTTCAGTGCCAACAATAGCAGAAATTTCGTCATGCCTGAAAGGATCAAAGTTTCTTTCCAGATTGAAGAAAGTCCAAGCCCTTTAAGCATAACGGACTTTACAATAATAAAATACCACTTGGCCGGAACGACATTAGAAATGATCTGCAAAGCCCTTGGCATATTTTCAATCGGGAACATAAAGCCGCTTAACATCAGGGTAGGCATAAACATACCCACCAGGGATATAAACATGGCTGTCCTTTGCGAATCAGTGATAATCGAGATCAACAACCCCAGGGACAGTGCAGTGATAATAAAAAGGATACTTTCTGCCATCAATAAAACAATACTTCCGCGAATGGGCAATTCCAGGGCAAAAACACTAAGTAACAAAATGGTGCAGATATTAACGATAGATAAAAAAAGATATGGCGATGCCTTAGCTGTGATTACCAGGAATGGTCTCAATGGTGAAGCCAGCAATACTTCCATCGTTCCCAATTCCTTTTCTTTCACCATTGAAACTGATGTCATCATGGTACAAATCAGTAAAAGGATCATTGACATAACTCCGGGTACAAAGTTGAATGCACCTTTCAACTGTGGATTGTACAACATCCTGATGTTCGTCTGTATGGAATATGGGTAGGATGGATTACGCAACAGTTCATCCTGGTAATCACGAATTATCGCTGAAGCATAGTTGGTCACGATAGTCGCAATATTGGGATCTGAAGCATCAGCAATAAGCTGGATGGTTACTGTCTTATTA
>JANMMA010000165.1:0-12713 GCA_031372815.1 Sphingobacteriales bacterium | reverse complement strand
TTTATAAAATTGATACAGGCGATGATTAGAATGAATAGTGCAATGGCAGATAATATTTTCGAATAGACAGGATTGCTGCTATCAGTTAGTCCGTTTTCTGAACGGTATTTTGTACTGAGGTGCATGTCAAGTAGTGGCTGCAATCCATAGCTAAAGGATTCTTTAAAATTGTATTTTATTTTGGCTTGATTGATCTGTTCCCTGGCGTCGGTTTCATAAACTTTCTTGAATTTCGCTTCCACCGTTTTCACGTCTGCATTTGGATGCAATACAACAAAAGTATTCAGGAAAAAATTCAGCCATTCTTCATCTCCTCCATGATGTCTTTCATTCAACTTCATGGGAAGCAACATCTGTATTTTTATAGAGGAATTCTGGGGTGATTTTGGGACTATACCAGTCACCGTAAAGTTTTCAAAACTTCTTTCTTCACCTAAAGGCAACTGGATTGTTTTTCCCATAGGATCTGATTTTCCGAAAAACTTCTTTGCTGTTTCTTCACTCAATACCACTGAATGAATGTCTTTCAATGCTGTTTTGGCATCACCTTTCTTTAGCGGAAAAGTAAAAACAGAGAAGAAGTTGTCATCCACATAATTGCCTTCCTGCTGATATATTTCCGTACCTATCTTTACAGCAGTTCTTTCCGATTGTACCCTTACAAAATGTTTAACCTCAGGAATTTCCTTTTTGAAGGCTGGACCTGGCATCATACCGGTAATACCGCTTGTTCTGACAACTTTTCCGGAGGAGTCGACATTCTCAGATGTTATCCTGTAGATCGAAGATGCGTTATGATGAAACCGGTCATAGCTAACTTCGTCTTTGTTGTATAGTAAGATGAGCATGCAACAAGCCAGCCCTATACTGAGTCCGGATATATTGATGAAACTATATACTTTATTTCTGCTAAGGTTTCGGAGTGCTATCTTGATATAGTTGTAAAACATAACTGTTCTTTTTAATATTTATTTTAGTCACTTCTTAAAACGTTAACAGGGTTAGACAGTGCTGCTTTTATCGCCTGTGTACTTACGGTAATAACAGCGATAAGCATGGCTATAATAGCAGGCAGTGCAAACATCCACCATTGAATAGCAACCCTGTATTCATAGTCTTTCAGCCAATTGTTCATCAGCCACCAGGATAGTGGGAATGCAATCAAACAGGATAGTCCAACCAGTTTCATAAAATCCTTTGAAAGCATGGTCGTTAAGCTCGTCAATGAAGCCCCAAGTACTTTTCTTATGCCAATTTCCCGTATTCTTTTTTCTGCTGTATATGCCGCCAATCCAAATAACCCAAGGCTGGAAATAAATATAGCCAGCCCGGCAAATAAAAATGCCAGTTTGCCGATCAGGGTTTCTGTATTGAAAAGTTGTTTGAATTCTTCATCCACGAATTTGTATTCGAATGGATTACCCGGATTGAGGTTGCTTAACACAGTTTTCACCTTGTCGAGTGATGTTTCATAGTTGACACCATTTTTAAACC
The DNA here is from genome assembly GCA_031372815.1 of Sphingobacteriales bacterium. GTDB lineage: Bacteria > Bacteroidota > Bacteroidia > Chitinophagales > Chitinophagaceae > Pollutibacter. The sequence continues at coordinate 11,219 of JANMMA010000165.1, read as the reverse complement.
TGATATTTACATTATTTGTATTTCTACCTGTAGGATCATTGTACATGATCATCGGAGCCACTGAACCATAAATATTGTTGTACACAAAATCTTTCACCACACCAATCACCATAAATCGGTCTTCATCGCGATTAATGATTTGGCCCGATGCATCAGCAGGATTTTTTGTAATTAGTCTGGCCAGGCTTTCATTGATAATGATATTGTTTGAGTCAGCTGCACCGTCAGTATGAAAATTTCTTCCTGAGATCAGCTTCATGCCCATCGTATTGATATAGTCGGGTGTTACCCAATCCATTCCAATCAGGATCTGGCTGTTTGCTTCCTTACCCCTCCAGTTATAATTACTGGAATTGCTTCCAACCTGGAAAGCAGGGTTTGAATTCATGGACACCGATTCTACGACGCCTGTCGACATCAGGTCATTTTGTACCGTGCTGAACCTGGTTCCTTCAGAACCATCGTGTGATGTTGTGATCAATGCCTGGTCGAAATGTATCAGGTTGTCTTTATTCATACCGAGCTCCCTGTTTCGGGTATGGATGATCTGCTGATAGATGATCAGCGTCGAAATAATGAGGGCAATGGATATGACAAACTGTGAAACCACAAGCCCTTTCCTTATGTATACAGCACCCGTACCCTGCGAAACTTTGAATCCTTTCAACACAGTGATAGGGTTGAACGACGAAAGGTAGAAGGCAGGATAACTTCCAGCGACTATGCCACAGATCAGTCCGATGGCTATTAGGGAGAAAATATGGGTCGGACTAAAAAGATTAAGTGACATCTGCTTTTCAACCAGTTGGTTGAATGATGGCAGGAGTAAAACGGCAATAACTAAAGCAGCAATGACAGCAATAAACGACATGATGATGGATTCCATCATAAACTGTGCAACGAGTTGGTTCTTGCCAGAACCCAAAACTTTTCTTACCCCCACTTCCCTTGCCCTTTGTTCCGATCTTGCTGTGGCCAGGTTCATAAAATTTATACAGGCCAGCAGCATAATGATCCACGCGATGGTGCTAAACAGATTGACCTGTTTGATCCTTCCTCCTGTTTGAACACCATTTACAAAATTGCTCCTAAGCCTCCAGTCATTTGCTGCGAGTAATACCGGCCTGGCAATAATGTCTTTTCCTTTCGTGCGGATAAATCCATCAAGTTTCTTATTGAGGGCTTTAATGTCTGTTCCTGGCTTAACACTCACAAAGGTTTGAATGCCATTGTTTCCCCATTGTAACAACCATTCATTTCTTTTGAAAAAAATGTCAAAGTTCACAAGCCAGTCGATCTTTTCAAACCGGGTATTGGCCGGGAAAGTTTTATAGACAGCTGAGATGACATATTCCTTATCATTTTCCAGTTTTAGGGTCTGTCCAATAACATCAGTGGAGTTGAACATTTTAATGGCCATCCTTTCGTTCAACACAATAGAATATAAAGATTCGAAAGGATTTGCAGCATTGCCCTTAATGAATTCGAAGTTTAGTATTTTGAAGAAGCTGGAATCCACCATGATACCATCTGCATTAAGGGATTTTTCCCCTTTGGTAAGTGCGCTTCTCTGTCCCCAGGTAGCCCTTGCTGTTTCATTGATGCCGGGAATCTCTTTCTGCAGTGCCGGGCCGAGTAAGCCAGGTGTTGAAGCAAAAGTGAAAGTCTCTGCATCATAGGTCTGGTTGGTCATTACCTGGTAGATGTTGTCCCTGTTGGTAAAGTAATAGTTATAGGTGACCTCATCTTCCACCCACAAAAATATTAGTGCAGCGCAGGTTATTCCCACAGCGAGGCCGGCAATATTTAAAATGCTGAAGCTCTTTTTTTTAAAGAGGTTTCTGAACGCAGATGTGATATTATTTCTGAGCATATGGATTAAATGAATTATTCCGTTCTTAATGAATTCACAGGATTTGCTAGTGCGACTTTTGTAGCCTGGATGGCTACTAAAATCAAAGAAATAATTACCAGTGTAACAGAGGCAAAAAAGTATACGTGTAAACCAATTTCAATCCGATAGGAAAATGTAGAAAGCCAGTATTTCATGCCAATAGCTGCAAGTGGAATAGCGATGGCGGACGAAACTCCTATAAGAGCTATATACTCAAGAGATAGAAGTTTAAATATTCCCAATATCGAGGCTCCCAGCAATTTTCGGATACCGATTTCCTTCTTCCTTCTCTCTGCTGCATAGGTTATTAATCCTATAATTCCAAGACAAGAAATGATAATAGTAAGTATTGCAAACAGTGCAAATACTTTACCCGTTTTATATTCTTCCGAATAGGTTTTTATGAATTGATCTTCCATGAGTACATAGTCAAACGGCTTGCCCGGGAATATTTTTTTCCATATTCCCCGTACTTGTTCTATGGCTAAACCAATATTCCCGGTTCTGCAGAGAATTGCCATCTGTGACTCATTTCCTTCATTAAGGGATATGATCATAGGTTCAATTGAAGATTTGAGGTTCGCATGATGATAATCTTCAATCACACCAACCACTTCCCCCCTAATGGGAATTTCACTGTAAGATCCATCCGCTTTATAGCGAAAGGTATAGTAACCGGTCATTTTCCCACTAATATCTTCCCAGCCAAAATATTTCTTGGCAGATTCATTAATTAAAAATGCTTCTCTATCAGCCGGCCGTGCGGGGTCTAGTAACCTGCCTGACTTAAGTACTATATTAAAAGTTTTCAGATAGTCTTCATCAGCGGTCAATCTCATTATACTGGAATTTATCGCATCCTTTGGTACATAATCACTGACCAATTTTTGACCCTGAAGGACATTGCTGCCAGGTAAACCGTAGGCAATTGTAGCCGATATTACCGGACTGAGTTGCATTACTTTCTGTTTAAACAACAATTTGGAATTGACTTCAGATCCTTTTAAATCTAGGGTTATAATGCCAGCTCGGTTGTATCCAAGTTTTTTGTTGTTAATGTATTTCAATTGTGAAAAAACGATTATTGTAGCAAGGATCATAATAATAGAAATGAAAAATTGAGTACCTATGAGAGTCCTGCGAAATATAATTCTTCGTGGCCCCTGATATAATCCGCCTTTCAGGACATGTGCAGGGTTAAAAGATGAAAGCACGAATGCAGGATAAATGCCAGCTATTGTACTAAGGGTGAGAATGAACAGGCTGGCGATTAAAAAATTATTGATAGTTAACAAGTTATCTATTCTTAATTCCTTTCCGGAAAAATTATTGAATTCAGGCAATAGTAATACCACTAAGAGTATTGCTGTAATTGTGGAAGCAGTAACAAATGCTATTGTTTCCAGCATGAACTGGATTCGTAGCTGCGGGATGGAAGAACCCAGTACTTTGCGTAGACCTACTTCTTTGGTCCTTGAATTTGCCCTGGCTGTGGATAAGTTGATATAGTTGAAACATGCCAGCAGCATTACGAAAAGTGCAGCTGCAGAAAATATGTAAACATAAGTGATGGGCTTATTGGAAAGATAACTTGTTCTCAGGTATAGGTCTTTTAGTGGAATCATGTCTAATTTCCAGATACCCGAAGCATTAGCATCATTTAGGGATCTGATGTATTCGGGAAACTGAGATTTTATACCGGCAGGATCAGTTCCTGGTGCAAGTAATAAATAGGTCAGTGAACCCGGTCCCCAATAGTTATCAGTTACATCATATCCAGTGAAGTCATTGGCAATCCTGTAATTGGCGAGGAAGTCTGGATGGATATGTGAATTTGAAGGAAGGTTTTTAAATACTCCGGTAATGAGTAACAGTTTATTTCCGTCATAACGTAATTGTTTCCCCAGAGGGTTTTCACCGGCAAAATATTTATTTGCGATTTTTTCCGAAATAATGACGCCATTATTTTCAGCAAAAACATTGTTTGTTGAGCGGTTTACAAGATCAATGCTGAGAATATTAAGAATGGTACTGTCTGAAAAGTAAAACTGCTGTTCATAAAAGGATATATCCTTATAGCTGATTAACGGAAAGCTGTTTTTCAATCTGGCAGTTTGCTCGATTTGTGCAAATCTTTTGTCTAGCTCAGGTCCTAATTTTCCGCCGGTAGTATAGCTACCTTCAAATTGTTGCAACAACACAATTTGATCTGCTTTCAGATGATTTTTATCGTATTGCAGTTCATCATTGACGTACAATAGTATCATTATACAACAAGTGATACCTATGGTTAATCCGAAGAGATTGATTAGTGAAAAGAGTTTCATTCTTTTCGCTTGTCTCCAGGTCATTATCAACTGTCTGTATAAAGTATTCATTTTTTCCAATACTGCTTTTTATTATCCAACTATAGGATGATTTTGAATTTCATAATAAATATAAGTGAGTGTCATATGGAATAATTGTATCATTCCGTTCGTAGACACTCTATGGGATTTGACATGGCAGATTTTACTGCCTGCAAGCTTACTGTAACCAGTGCGATTAGGATGGCCGTTAGTCCGGCCACCACAAATACCCACCATTCTATACTGGTTCGATAGGCAAAATCCTGCAACCATTTGTGCATTCCCCACCAGGCAATCGGCGAAGCAATTACAATAGAAACGAATACCAGCCTGATGAAATCGCCCGACAATAAACCGGTAATATCGGTAACACTGGCACCCAGTACTTTTCTGATGCCGATCTCCTTTACTCTTTGCTGCGCAGAAAATGCTGCAAGTCCGAAAAGTCCCAGGCAGGCAATGAATATGGCGATCAGTGCTGCTGCGATAAATATGCTTCCAAGGTCCTGCTCTTTTTTGTATTGTTGATCATAGGTTTCCTCAGCAAAAAAGTATTCGTAAGGATTTCCCGGAAACGCGGTTTTGTATAATTTCTCAATGGTACTGATCTTAGACTGCATGTTTGCCTGATCTGTCTGTACAGTAAAATAAACAAAGGAGACAGAGGGAAGATAAATTACTGCTTCAATGGGTTGATGCAATGACAGGTGGTGATAATCTTTCACCACACCGACTACTTCGAAAGTTTCTCCCCAGAGAATTTTTTTTCCAACTATTGGTTCCCCTTTTGTAAAGCCAAGCGCGGCAGCGGCTTTTTCATTAATGATGACTTTTTTGGCATTGTTCCAGCTTCGGTTTGCATCTTCCTGTGAGAAACTTTTACCCTCTGCAAATGCAATCTGATAGGTATCGAAAAAATTCTCATCAGCGATAAACATATTGAATTTTTTCTTCTCCTCTCCGGGATTTGGGTTTTGCCGCGTAATACCTTCGGTAGAAAAATTATATCCCTGGCCCGGAACATTATTTGATGCTGCAACTTTTTTTATGAATGGAAGGTTCCTCAATTGGTTCTTGAAAGTGAGATTTTTTTCTGCCTGGTCTTCGCTAGACACCGTTGGGCCTTGAATTACAAGCAGCTGATCCAGCTTCATTCCCAATGACTCTGTTTTCATGTATGCAAGCTGCTTATACAAGATGATGGTTGCAATGATAAAGGCAATGGAAATAGAAAATTGAAAAACTACCAGGCCCTTTCGTAGTGTAATGCCTTTACCAGTTTTTTCTATCTTGCCCCTGATGGTAGCGATGGGTTTATATGCGCTCAATACAAAAGCGACATATCCACCTGATAAAAAAGACCCGATAATAATCACGGCAATTGCCATACCCCAAAACCATCCATAATTTAACGCGGAAAGAGATAGTGATTTCCCGGTGAACCTGTTGAATAATGGTTGGAGTAACTGGACGAATATAACGGCGATAAAAACACTTAGTAGTGTTAGCAAGATGGTCTCCGAGAGAAACTGTTTGACCAACTGAAATCTGGTAGCACCAAGAACTTTTCGTACGCCGGATTCTTTCGCGCGTGTGAGTGCCTGTACGGTTGACAAATTAATATAGTTTACCCATGCAATCAGCATGATCAGAAGTGCCACTACCATGAGCATGAATACCAGGGGCAGGCTTCCGAAGGTCTGGTAAGGATAACTGAAATCAGGTGCAAGGTGAAGGTGTTTCATCGGTTGAAGGAATACATCGTCGCCTTTAGATTCAGGATTGGTTTGAATAAACGCTGTTATTTGTTTGGCAACATTAATCCCGCTTCCTCCTTTCTGCAGCAGGCAATAGATATTAGTGAATCCCGACTGTATAGTATTTGGATCGGCCCAGTCGTTCCCATCGCGATTGGCCGCTGATTCCAGGGTGTGAATAGATAGAAATATTTCACCCTTAATATCGGACTCCTGTGGAATATCTTTTATCACTGCGGCAATGGTATAAGGTGTGTTGCCAAACTGGTTGCTCATGGTTACCGCTTTGCCCACTACATCTATAGAACCCAAAAGCTTTTTGGCCAGACTTTCTGTAAGTACCAGGGTTTGTGATTTTTGAAGTGATGGGTTACCTCTTAGCGTAGGAAAGCTAAATACCTGGAAAAAGTTTCCTTCTACATAATATGCCCTTTCGATGCGAAAGGCCTTCACCTCCTGCATTCCTTCTGCGTAGCTGATCACGCCTCCACCAATGCCGTCTGCAACCCGAATAGATGCTTCAATGGCAGGAAACTTGTTCTTGATTATGGGGGCATAACCCGGAGGAAGGTAATAGTTGGCTTCTCCTTTAGAAACGGCAGCTACCCGGTAAATTCGGTCGAAATTTTTGTGAAACCTGTTACTGCCCCATTCAGAAGCAACAAACTGTGAGATCAGCAGAAAAACTGCAATACCCAATGATAGTCCAGCAATATTAATTGTGGAGAATACCTTATTCCTGGCAATGTTTCGAAAAGCTATTTTATATCTGTTCAGCATAATTTTTGTTGAATAATTATTGAAACCTATTCGCTTCTTAAAGCAGTTATAGGGTTAGCAGTAGCCGCTTTGATGGCCTGCACGCTAATCGTAATAACAGCCAGCGACAAAACAGCAAGACCTGCTGTCGCAAACACCCACCAATCTGTATTGATCCTGAATGCATAGCTCTGCAGCCATCTATTGGAAACATACCATGACAGCGGTATGGCCATAACAGCGGCAACGATGACCAGCCTGATATAATCTCTTAGCAATAATGATGTTAGCGAACTCACGCCTGCTCCCAACACTTTCCTTATGCCGATCTCTTTAATTCTTTGCTCAGCGGCAAATACCGTAAGTCCGAATAAGCCAAGGCATCCCACAAAAACAGTAAGGGCTGCAAATAGTAAAACAATGTTAGCAACCCGTTTATCATTCTGGTACATGGTATTGATAGATTCGGTTAGAAAGCTGAACTGCAACGGAGATTCGCTTTCATATTTTTTATAGTATTTTTCTATTTGTTCGATGGCTTGTTTTGTTTTGCCGGGTGCAGTTTTCACAAACAGGTTAAAGTACCGCTCCTGGGGCTGATAGCGAAAGATAAATGGATCAATACCAGTATTCAAAGGCTTGAAATGAAAGTCTTTGACCACCCCGATAACGGTACCTGGCGCCCCCCAGAAAACAACTTTTTTTCCAAGAATATTTTCATTGGTATAGCCCATCCTTTTCGCCGCCGCTTCATTCACGATAAAAGTGGAGGTATCATTGGTCTTTTGTAAAGAGAAATTTCTGCCCTTTAATAATGTTATACCCAAAGCCGGAATAAATCCGGGGTCAACGTTGGCCTGTGTGATGAGAAATTTATCGTCAGGTTTCATTCCTTCCCATTCCATATAGGTTGAGTTGTCCACATTCACCAGCGACATCGTTGCCGGAGCAGCTGCAATGATGCTGGTTTGCTTTTCAAGGTCTTCTTTGAAAACACCTGGTGATAATCTAAGGTTGCCCATCAATCTCACCGTGATCAGTTGTTCTTTATTGAAACCGAGATCTTTATTCTGAATAAATGTCAACTGCCGGTACATGAAAATGGTGCATATGATCAGCGTAACGGAAATAGCAAACTGAAAAACAACCAGGCCCTGGCGAAAATGTTTTCCTGATGCCGCACCAGTCTTATTTTTCAAAACGGTAATGGGTTTGAATGCCGACAAAACAAAAGCTGGATAAAGCCCTGCAATGAGTCCTACGATCAGTATGGAAGCAGAAAATAGCACCAGGAAAGACAGGCTGGAAATATTAAGTTGCAATGTATACCCGGTAAGGTCTAGTAGAAAGGGCTGAATGGCTTTTATTAGTAATACAGCGATAATACCTGCCAGACAAGCAACTAATGTAGATTCAATCAGGAATTGTGACACCAATTGTGACCTCGACGCTCCGGTTACCTTTCTCACACCTACTTCCAAAGAACGCTTAAGTGATCGGGCCGTGGAAAGATTAATAAAGTTGATACAGGCAATAATTAGTAACAATAATCCTACACCACTGAAAATATGAATATATTTTATATTGCTGCGCATGCCCCAATCAGTCTGGAAGTCGAACGTTGAACGCAGGTATTGTTCGCTTAAGGGCTGCAGTTGCAAAAGGTCTTTGGTTTCGGGCAAATACACCCGCAATTGATTTTCTATTTTCTTACCGAATAAAGCAGGGTCAGTGCCTTTCTTCAACTGCAGATAGGTGTGATAGTTATTGCTATTCCATTTATTTGAAAACTTGTCTGATTGAAATAGATACTCGATTGGCAGCAGCACTTCAAACTGTATACTGCTGTTGGTACCAATATCACTGGCCACACCAGCTAGTTTGAAGTTGTCCTGATTATTTAGTGTGAATGGCTGGCCAATAAGATTGGGATTTTGCTTCCATTCGTTTCCAAAAAATTTTCTTGCCATACTCTCCGAGATAATGATGTCATCTATAGAGCGAAGTGCCGTTTTTGGATTGCCTTTCACCAGTTGGAAATCAAAAATGTTAAAGAAACTATTTTCTGTCCAGAGCAATCCATTGCCGATCTCTGCATTTTTTGTTCCATTTTTAAGCAGTCCACTCCAGTTTCCAATCCGCACAGTTCGCTCAATTTCAGGGAAATCTTTTTCCAATGCGGGCCCCAGTGGACCGGGCGTTACTGCGACCTGGTAAATTGTACCGGCCTGGTCCTGTTTTTCAGTGATCCGATAAATGTCTTCAATGTTCTTGTGGAAGGCATCTACATGCGTTTCATTCCAAATATAGGTTCCGATCACCAGGCAACTGGCCATACTTAGGGCCAGTCCAAGGATATTGATAGAAGAAAAAACCTTGTTTTTAAGCAGATTTCTAAAGACTATTTTGATATTGAATTTCAGCATAGTATTTTTCTTATTATTCGGACCTCAGGGAATTCACCGGGTTTGTCAATGCGGCCTTGATTGATTGAAAACTCATCGTTATAATAGTGATCAGCAACGCCATACCCGCCGCAAAGGCATAAACAGTCCAACGGATATCAATCCGGTAAGCAAATCCCTGCAGCCACTTATGCATTACCCACCATGCGAGGGGCGCAGCAATGATAAAGGCGATGATAACAAGCTTTACAAAATCCTTCGATAATAGTTGAATAATACCTGAAACACTTGACCCCAGGACTTTCCGAATCCCAATTTCCCTGGTACGTTGTTCTGCGGTGAATATGGTTAATCCAAAAAGTCCAAGGCAGGCGATGAATATGGTAAGACCCGCAAATACGGCCAGGATAATGCCCGTTTTCCTGTCAGCATTATAGGTCTGATTATATCGTTCATCCAGGAAGGAATAATTCAGTGGTGCTTCGGTAGTGAATGAAGACCATGTTGATTTTACGGACGCTAATACACCAGCAATGTCTTTCGTATTTAACTTTAAAATGATAGTACCTGAATTTTTAGATAACAACATTACTAATGGAGATATAGATTCATGCAGTGAACGAAAATGAAAATCCTTTACCACGCCAACTACATGATAGACTTTTCTATGGCCAGTATTTTCCGGACTGACCAAGGTACGACCCAGTGGATTTTGCTCCCAGCCAAATTGCCGGACAGCAGATTCGTTGAGGATGATGCCCGTTGAATCAGTTCCATAAGCTGCCGAAAAATTCCTGCCCGCTGCCATTTTTATCCCCAGGGTGGGGATATAGCCGGGATCCACATCATACCGAAGTGTTCTTATCTGTTTGCCACCGTTGTCTTCGGGTTCAAGAAAAAAATTGTTTGAGTTGGATGGTCCGGCTGGTACATAACCTGATACACTGGCATGTACAATGCGTGGGTCGTTGAGTAGTTGCTGACGAAAAACGGATTCATTGGTACCCAACATCCATGTATCCGAGATGATCATCACTTTGTCCTTATCGTATCCAAGTTCTTTGTTCTGGATGAATTTTAATTGCTGATATACCACCGTAGTGCCTACGATAAGGATGATTGAAATGCTGAACTGGAAAATAACCAGTGCGCTGCGAAAATTGGTCCCGCCTTTTCCCCCGGTGAATCTGCCTTTAAGTACCGAGACTGGTCTGAATGAAGAAAGATAGAAGGCAGGATAGGTGCCGGCAGCCAGTCCCACAACAAACCCCCCTAAGATCAAAACAGGAAGGAGCCACGAATTTCCAAGTAGGGAAAATTCCAGGTGTTGCCCTGAAAGCTCATTAAAAAAAGGAAGCATGAAACCAACTAATACAACGGCCATTAAGAGAGCTGTGAATGTCGTCAGGGTAGATTCAATCAAAAATTGCGAAACCAGGGCTGATTTTGCCGAACCCATTACCTTCCGCATGCCAACCTCACGTGCACGCTTACTGGCACCGGCAGTTGACAGGTTCATAAAATTGATGCACGCGATCAACAGCATGAAAATGGCAATGGCGCTGAAAATATAGACATATTGGTTATTTCCCCCTGCTTCCAGTTCATTGGTACATTCAGAATGAAGATGGATTGAAGTCAGGGGTTGGAGATAAAAGCCCAGGTCGTTACCTTTTTTCCGGAATGCATTAAAATCCATCCCAAAAGCAACAGCAAGCTCCGGCCCCATGTATTTTTCCATGAAGGCGGTAAGTTTTGTTTCGAGTTTTTTATGATCAGCAGCAGGTGCCAGCAGCAGGTAAGTGTAGAAGCCTGATTGCATCCAGGTGTTTTTTCTGGCATCGGGAAATCCTGACATAGATGCGAGTAGATCAAAATGGAAATGCGAATTGTCAGGAATTTTTTGAAAAAGGCCTGTAACTGTATAAACAGTTTTCTGATCCTTCCAATAGATTGTTTTTCCTATCGGGTCCTGGTTCCCAAAATATTTTTCTGCTGCAGCTGCTGAAATGATGATCGTATTCGGTTGCATTAGTGCAGAATGGGCATCACCCTT
>JANMMA010000162.1:0-2223 GCA_031372815.1 Sphingobacteriales bacterium | reverse complement strand
CTTTGATGGTTCCGCCCGCCTCGCTAACGGTGAGCTCATAATCAGCATCAAGTTTTTTCTGGATTTCGGCCTTCGACCAGTTTTTATTACTGTTGGATGGTCTTACATATACTTCTACCCTGGCTTCTGATCCTGAACCGCCTGTAACGGATATATGTCCGCCTGATGTTTCAGCCTCCAGGTTCTTAATGGACGAAGCTGGAAAGGTCTTGACCATGAATGCTTCAATCTTGTCCTGCGCTGTTGCAGCATGATGTAAAGGAGTTGCAAGCAGCAAAAAAAGGAGTTTTTTCATTTTTCTTATTTACAGTTTTTCTTAATGGTGTTATATTACGTATATAGGTCTATATTTTTTTGTCAATGTTTCATTTTCGCGACTATTCAGACCGTAAACTATCCGCCGGATTGGTTCCCGCAGCTTTTATAGCCTGGAAACTCACAGTAAACAACGCGATTATTACAACAAGCACTATGGCCAAAGCAAAGAGTCCTGGTCCCATACTAATCCGGTAAGGATAATTCTCCAGCCATTTATTCATGGCCCACCATGCTGCCGGTATGGCAATTACTGCGGCAACAATGGTAAGTTTAAGAAAGTCTGATGAAAGCATCCGCATCATCTCTCCTGCAGAAGCACCAAGCACTTTCCGGATGCCGATTTCTTTGGTTCGTTTTTCAGCAGACAATGTGGCCAATCCGAATAAACCGATACATGAAATGAATATGGTGATTATTGCTGCAAACGACATAATCTGCTTCCATTTATTCTCTGTTTCGTATTGTTTAAAATTCTGCTCATCTTTAAACTGATATTCATATGGTTCAAATGGATTAAGCTTTTTAACTACGGATTCAATGTATTTTAACGTCGATGAATTGTTCTCTGGGTTAATTTTGATGAGAAGATGCCCATAAGTATATCTCGGATCCATTATAAAGAGTTCTGGTCCGATCTTTTCAGTCAGTGATCCATAGTGATAATCTTTCACTACACCAACAACACTATACTTGCGGTTATCATAAAAAAAGTCCACTACTTCACCAATACCATCTTTCCATCCGGCCGCTTTTACAAATGATTCATTAACCATTACAGAAGTGGTAGAATCTGTTGCCAACTGAGGTGAGAAATTTCTTCCTTTGATCAATGGTATTTCATAGGTCGGGAGATAATTATCCGTCACTACCTGCATTACGAACTCCATGTCTTTTTCACTTGCCTTGGCGATAGTACTCCAATATCCACGCTGCCTTGCAGCCACTTTTTGTATGGCGGTATTTTTTAATAGCTCTTCCCTTAACACGTTCAGCTCATTTGACTTCATCCCTTTAGTTTCAATCGACACAATATTTTTGTCATTATACCCGAGGTCCTGGTGTGTGAGAAAGTTGAATTGTGAATAAATGGTCAGGGTTGCAATAATCAAAAATGTAGCTAATGTAAATTGAAGGATCACCAGACTTTTTGCCAGGTAATTCTTTCCAGAAAATCGGAGCCTGTTATACAGAGTTTCGGCAGGATCAAACCTTGAGATGATCAAAGCAGGGTAAAATCCTGCCAGAAAGCCAGTCAATAGTAAAAGGGCAATGTAGAAAACAACCAGTTTAATGTCTAGTAAGTATGAAAAAGAAAGCTCTTTGTTCGATAGCTGGTTGAACACGGGTAATGCAACGATCACCAGGAAAATGGCAAATACGAAAGCCCCTATGGTTAGCAGATAGGATTCACCGAGGAATTGCAGTATCATTTGTTTTCGTTCACCCCCGATCACTTTACGTATTCCTATTTCCTTGGCACGTTTCATTGAACGTGCAATGGTCAGATTTATAAAATTGATACAGGCGATGATTAGAATGAATAGTGCAATGGCAGATAATATTTTCGAATAGACAGGATTGCTGCTATCTGTTAGTCCGTTTTCTGAACGGTATTTTGTACTGAGGTGCATGTCAAGAATTGGCTGCAATCCATAGGTAAAGGATTCTTTAAAATTATATTTTATTTTGGCTTGATTGATCTGTTCCCTGGCGTCGGTTTCATAAACTTTCCTGAATTTCGCTTCCACCTTTTTCACGTCTGCATTTGGATGCAATACAACAAAAGTATTCAGGAAAAAATTCAGCCATTCTTCATCTCCTCCATTATGTCTTTCATTCAACTTCATGGGAAGCAACATCTGTATTTTTATAGAGGAATTCTGGGGTGATTTTGGGACTATACCA
>JANMMA010000147.1:0-7379 GCA_031372815.1 Sphingobacteriales bacterium | reverse complement strand
ACAATCCCGGAAAGGCGTGGGCAGTACTGAACATTTATGCTGACAAGCAAGGCATTGTTAAGAAAGGCAACACCGTAAGGATTATTCCTGAAACTAACCCAGAGAATGCCTTTACAGGAACCATTGATTTCATCGAACCATATTATCGGGAGCAACAAAAAACGCTGACGGCCAGGGTTTATTTCAACAACGAAAAACTGCAAATTCCAATAGGAAGCCAGATAACCGCAACCATTTTTGGAAATGCGCGGGAAGCATGGTGGCTGCCTAAGGAAGCGGTATTGTCACTGGGTCTCGATAACGTTGTTTTCCTGAAAACCAATGGTGGGTTCAGGGCCGGAAAAGTTAGTATAGGTGTTACTCACGAAAATCATGTACAGGTAATTTCAGGAATTGGTGAAAAGGATTCTGTGGCACTGAACGCCCAGTACCTGATGGATAGTGAAAGCTTTATAAAAGTAAAAAACTGATCATGCGGCAAATTATCATCATATCGCTATTGTCTTTACTTTTTTCCTGCAAGAATAGTCAGGCACCTGCAAAAGAGCCGGATGTGTATTACACTTGTTCAATGGATCCGCAGGTAAAAGAATTTAAGCCAGGAAAATGTCCGATCTGCAAAATGGATCTTTCGCCCGTAAAAATAACCAATAGCGAAAAAGATGGTGAACTGCAGTTGAGTGCACAGCAAATTCAACTGGGTAATATCACCACAGACACAATCGGTAGCGGTACTATAGGTGACCAGCTGGTACTCACCGCCATCCTGAATTTTGATGAAAGCAAAACAACCACTGTAAGCTCAAGAGTAATGGGCAGGGTGGAGAAATTATACTTTAAGAATACAGGAGACTACGTTACCAAAGGCGCCCCGTTGTATGAATTATATAGTGAAGAGCTAAATAATGCAAAACAGGAATATATCCTTGCCTTAGAAAGACAGAAAGTATTTGCTGACGAAACAGCGATCGACTTCAATCAACTTTTACAAAGTGCAAGGAATAAGTTGTTGCTATGGGGATTATCAGAAAACCAGATTCGGGAACTGGAGCGAAATAGAAAATCTTCGTCTACTACAACTTATTACAGCAATGCCAGTGGTGTGATCACGGAAATCGGAATTCTCGAAGGAGGCTATACTATGGAAGGTGGTGTAATCATTAAACTTGCTGACCTGTCAAGCCTTTGGGCTGAGGCGCAGGTATATACTTCTCAATTGTCAAGAATCGATAAAAATAGTCTGGCTACCGTTAAATTTCCTGAATTGGGCGGAAAAGAAATCAAAGCAAGGATTGCATTCATGAATCCGGAAATAAATGCAGATACAAGAATAAACTTGATCAGGGTGTCCGTACCGAATACGGGCAATCAATTAAAACCCGGGATGCCGGCCTATGTTGTGCTAAAAAGTCCGCAGCGAAGCGGCATGTCTTTACCCGTAGACGCGGTTATTCGAGACGGCAAAGGCGCAACGGTTTGGCTACAGACGGCAGACAATCTCTTTAAGAGTATCATGGTAGAAACCGGTATGGAAAATGATGATATGATCGAGATCAAGTCGGGCTTGAACCCCGGCGACGTTGTAGTAGTATCCGGAGCATATCTTTTGCATAGTGAATACATATTCAAAAAAGGATCCGATCCAATGGCCGGACACCAGCACTAAAATTCTCTATTTATGGAACATGATCACAACAGCCACGGCTCATCAACAAATCAACCTGAAAATCAACAACACACTGAGTCGGAAAATCTACATATAGGCCACGAAGCTGCCATGCTTAAAGATACCATCAGGGTCCTGTTAACAGTCAAATGATCCACAAAAGTCGTCAGGAGCACGGCCTGCAAACCGGACTGTTCCTGGTTCCCACCAGGGCCATGATCACCACGCCATGATGAAAGATGACTTTAAGAAGCAAAAGACCTTTCAATTGTGCTAAGCCCCGTTAAGAGATTTTTAATAAGAAAAATGTAACTTTGTCAATCATTGATAGTAACAATGAAATTCTACTTCCTTATAATAAGTTGTTTTATGCTTTACTTGTCCTGCCTCCCATGCAGCGACAATAAAGAGTGTAATGTAAACGCAGGAGAAAATATTTTATCAGTTACAAATCACCGGGGGCACAATCATGCCAATGAGACCTGCACTCCTTTCTGCACTTGTTCCTGTTGCGCAGTTACTATAATTTATTCTTCTTTGTCAAGGATACAATCCACTAAAATCATTTTTCAGCCTCAACAACATCCGCTCTTTAAAATTGCGTTTAGCACCGAAGTGTATTCCTCCATTTGGCAGCCCCCCAAACTATCTTAATTAGACTTCCTCGTCGAATATGCCGCATAACCATGCTCCGGCATGCTGGCATATATTAATAATGTCTCAATCAATTAATGGTAAACAAAAAATGTCGTGAAAGGCAAAAAGCTTACTGACACTATTCAATAAATTTTTGTGGCCTGTATCGTGCAATTTCTTTTTGCTGTAAAAGCAGAACGGAAGAATCACCTCTACAATATACTTTCCAAATAGAAATAAGAAATGCTCAATAAAATCATTCATTTCAGTATAAAAAACAAACACATCATCGGGGCAATGACGCTCGCACTTATTATCTGGGGTTTATGGAGTGCCGCCAGACTTCCGGTTGATGCATTACCGGATGTTACCAATAATCAGGTGCAAGTCATTACCCGTGCCCCTACCCTGGCTGCGCAGGAAGTGGAACAATTCATTACTTATCCTGTTGAAAGGTCTTTATCAAATATCCAGGGCATTGATGAAATGCGTTCTTTTTCACGTTTTGGTTTAAGTGTTATAACCATAGTATTTAAAGAAGATATTAACATCTATTTTGCCAGGCAACTCATATCTGAAAAATTAAAGGATGCCGTAGAACAAATTCCGAAAGGGTTAGGTAATCCTGAGCTAGGTCCAGTTACTACAGGGTTAGGAGAAATTTACCAGTATGTTATTCATCCCAAAAAAGGAAGTGAACAAAAATATTCCGCAATGGATTTACGCACTTTGCAGGATTGGATAGTCGCACGTCAACTAACAGGCATTGCAGGTGTTGCAGAAGTTACCGGTTTTGGAGGTATCACAAAACAATATGAAGTTGCCGTGAATCCTGACCGCCTTAAAGCAATGAATGTAACCATCCCGGAAATATTTACAGCCCTTTCCAAGAATAATGAAAATACAGGTGGTGCATATATTGACCGAAAACCAAATGCCTATTTCATCCGTGGCGTTGGCCTGGTAAGAACTTTCGCCGATATCGAAAATATTGTGATCAAGCAGCAAAGCGGCGTGCCTGTATTAATCAGGGATGTTGCCCAAGTTCAATTCGGATCACCTCCGCGATATGGAGCGATGACATATAATGGCGAAAAAGAAGTGGTGGGTGGCATCGTATTAATGATGAAAGGTGCAAATAGTGTGTCTGTAGTGAACCTCGTAAAGGAGCGGATGAAAACTATACAGAAGTCAATGCCTGTAGATGTGGAAATTGAAGCGTTCCTGGATCGGACCAATTTAATAGAACGTGCCATCAATACAGTTAAAACCAACCTTATTGAAGGCGCTTTAATCGTAGTACTGATATTAGTATTATTCTTAGGAAATATTCGGGCAGGTCTGATAGTTGCTTCTGCCATTCCGCTTTCGCTGTTATTTGCATTAGCCTTGATGAACCTTTTTGGCGTAAGCGCCAACCTGATGAGTTTGGGCGCAATTGATTTCGGCTTAATTGTAGATGGTGCAGTTATTATTGTGGAAGCCACTTTGCATTTCATAGCTTCCAAAAATACAGCTGGAAGATTAACCCAGCAACAAATGGATACTGCAGTTGCAGGAAGTGCAAAAATGATGATGAGTTCAGCAGCTTTTGGACAAATCATTATATTGATAGTTTATTTACCCATCCTTTCCCTGGAAGGTGTTGAAGGCAAAATGTTTCGCCCCATGGCGCAAACGGTAGGATTTGCCATCCTGGGAGCACTGATGCTTTCCCTTACTTATATTCCGATGATGAGCGCATTGTTCCTGTCCAAAAACATAAGTCACAAAAGAAATTTTTCCGACAGGATGATGGAATTCTTCCATCGGATGTATGTACCTGTTTTAAAAGGCGCTATCAGTATCAAATATGCCATTGTATCTATTGCTGCAGGTCTATTAATTATTTCGATTTTCGTATTCAACAACATGGGGGGGGAATTCATACCTACACTGGAAGAAGGTGACTATGCTATAGAGTTTGTTTTGCCACAAGGTTCCTCATTATCACAAACTATCGAGACCGTAATGATGGCGCAACGCATGTTACGTGAATTTCCTGAAGTCAAAATGGTAGTAGGAAAAACTGGTGCTGCAGATATTGCCACCGATCCTATGCCACCCGAAGCCTCGGATTTGATAGTGATTATGAAATCCAAGAAAGAGTGGACTACCACAAAAGATTTTTACGCACTTGCAGATATTATGAGGGATAAGCTTTCTACTATACCAGGTGTAATTGCCGAACCCAGCCAACCCATCCAGATGCGATTTAACGAATTGATGACGGGCATACGGCAGGACGTGGCCATTAAAATATTTGGTGAAAATTTAGACACACTAATTTCCTATGCGGCAAAAGTCGCAAAAGTTATTAGTCCTATTGATGGTATAACCCAACCTCAGGTAGAAAGAGTTGACGGACTGCCCCAAATAACCATTGAGTATGACAGGGCAAGACTTGCGGGTTATGGCCTGAATATTGAAGATATTAATCATGTCATCAGCACTGCCTTTGCAGGTGAAGGAGCCGGAGTTGTGTACGAGAATGAAAGAAAATTTGAGCTGGTTGTGCGGCTGGACAGTGCCTACCGGACTTCTTTGGAAGATGTAAGCAATCTATATATACCGGCATTAAATGGTGCTCAAATCCCCTTGTCACAAGTCGCCACGGTAACTTTTAAAACAGGACCCGCCCAAATAAGCCGGGAGTCCGGTAAACGCAGAATATATATAAGCTTCAACGTAAGCGGTCGTGATGTAGAGAGCGTGGTTAATGAAGCACAGCAAAAGCTAATTGAAAAAGTGAAGCTGCCGGCCGGCTACTATTATACCTATGGAGGAACATTTGAAAATCTGCAAAAAGCCTCTGCCCGGTTAATGATTGTGGTACCCCTCGCCTTGCTGCTTATCTTCTTTATGTTGTACATCAGCTTCCGTTCCATAAAAGAAGCCGCACTTATTTTCACTGCCATTCCGATGAGCGCAATTGGTGGAGTATTTGCGTTGATTATCAGGAGCATGCCATTCAGCATATCAGCAGGCATTGGCTTTATCGCCCTGTTCAGGGTAGCGGTATTAAATGGAATTGTTTTAATAAGCACATTCAATCAACTGGAAAAAAACGGTATGAAAGATATCATCCACCGGGTTATGGAAGGTACTAGAATCCGTTTACGACCTGTTTTAATGACAGCGTCCGTAGCTGCCCTGGGATTTATTCCAATGGCCCTATCAACGGGTTCCGGAGCAGAAGTTCAGAAACCATTGGCAACTGTTGTCATTGGTGGGTTATTAACAGCCACCTTGCTTACACTGGTTGTATTACCATTGCTCTATATCATTTTTTCATCAAAAAGTAAAATAGCAGTGAAACCTTTTGTAACGGTTGTCTCGGGAATGATACTATTTGGCTTGAATAATGAAGCAGTTGCACAGCAGCCATCATCAAAAAGATTAAGTGTAAATGATGCGATAAGCCTTGCAAAGAACAATTTTTTGTACGAAGTAAACAATCAGCAAATCCGTAAGGGGGAGGCGCTGATAAAAACAGCAACTGCTGCTTCCATTTCCAAAACAGGTGTTTTCGCTGAAAATGAGGATATGAGGCCTTCCGACAAAACGGGGATTTTAAAGATCGGAATTTCACAAAGCATTGCCTGGCCTGGTGTAAATAAAGCGGAAAAAAAACTCTACGGTGAACAATTGAAATATTACCATCTCAATACTGCGGCTATTGAAGTGCGGCTGAAAAGGGATATACGGATGGCATATTACCAGCTTTGGTATCTGCAGGATAAGCAACATTTATATAAACAGCTAGACAGCATTTATACGTCACTGAATGATGCGGCTGTATTAAAAGTAAGAACCGGAGACAGTCCGGGTTTAGACAGCATTGCTGCGAATGTAAGATTAAGGGAATTGCAGGCATCGATTCTGGAGGTTGACAAAGAGATGCTGATAAAACAACAGGCAATTTCTCAAATAACAAATACACCCGAAATGATCCTTCCTTTAACACATCCCCTTGAAAAAATACTTGTTAAAGACTTATTTACAGATAGCCTCCATCCCTTTTTAGCACTACAATCGGAATATATCAATATTGCAAATGCAGGTATCGAGGTGAGTAAAAAAGCGAATAATCCGGAGTTGTCCGGTAGATTTTTCACACAACGGCTCTGGGGAGCCAACAACCCGTTCAGTGGCTTTTCGGTTGCAGCAGCCTTTCCTTTATTCAATGCTGGCGCTTTACGGAATAAAGTTAAGGTGGCAGAGGCTGAAATGGCAGTGCAACAAAAACAGTACGAGTATGAAAACCAGCTATTGAAATCACAGAAATTCCAGATGAGACAGGAAGTAGAAAAAAACAATAGCATGTTATCATTTTACGAAACAATAGGCCTCAAACAGGCAGATGAAATCATAAAAGCAGCATCGCTCGCATATCGGTCAGGTGAAATTAGTTTTTCGGAATTGTCAGTTTTCCTGACGCAGGCCATTGAGATTCAAAAAAATTACCTGGAGCATCTCAATGCATATAACCAATCCGCCATTCAATATAATTACTACCTCAATCAATAAAATAAACAGAATGAATAAGTTTTTAATATGTGTCATTACCTTAGCCACTATTTCATCATTTGCTTCCTGTGGCAGCGATGGCAGTGCAACAGAAACAAAGATTGCAGAAGCACTGCCACCGGATGAACACCAAAACCCCAACCGGGCGACACTTACAGAAGACCAGATAAAAAGTATTGGTATCAGTTTTGGCAGTATTGAACAAAAGCAGCTAACCGCTTCATTGAAAACAAATGGCACATTGAAAGTGCCTAATCAGAATAAGGCCAGTGTAAATTCTATATACGGTGGCGTTATCAAATCCCTGTTGGTACAGCCTGGTAACTTTGTAAAAAAAGGACAAACGATAGCTACAGTGGCCAATCCCGATTTTATTCAGGCCCAGAGTGATTACCTTGGTGTTACATCAAAAATCGCCCTTGCAGAATTGGAAGTTAAAAGACAAAAAGATCTGAACGCAGGCAATGCCGGCGCGTTAAAGAACCTGCAAGCGGCAGAAACCGAATTA
>JANMMA010000098.1:0-5827 GCA_031372815.1 Sphingobacteriales bacterium | reverse complement strand
AAAGGGATGCGGAGGCTTTACCTGTTTCTTACAATAGCGGCTCCTGTGTTGCCGCAAACGATTTTGATAATGATAGGAAGATAGAGTTATTTGTAGGTGGTAGGGTAGTGCCTACACTTTATCCACAGTCTCCGGAAAGTTTCATACTTAAAAATAATGGTAACGGGAAATTTACAGATGTTACTATGAACGTATGTCCCGAGTTAAAGAATATTGGAATGGTTACATCTGCCCTCTGGACCGATTTCAATAATGATGGTGCAACAGATTTGATTGTTACCGGTGAATGGATGCCGGTTATATTTTTTAAAAATGATCATGGAGTCCTTAAAAAGCTTACCAATAACCCGGCAATTCAATTAGCAACAGGTTGGTGGTTTAGTCTGGGTGCCGGCGATTTTGATAATGATGGTGATATGGATTATATAGCCGGTAACGTTGGGCTCAATAATATATATGAGGTTTCGCAAAATGCGCCACTATCGGTTTATGCCAAAGATTTTGATAATAATGGAATGAGTGAACCGATATTGTCCTATTATCTGCATGGGAAAGAATATACTGTAGCCAGCAGGGACCAGATTACTTCGGTTATGCCCTCTATCAAAAAGAAATTTGATATATATAACACCTTCGCAGAGGCAAGTTTCAACGAGATATTTACTCAAACGGCGCTTTCAGATGCATTGATTTTAAGGGCAACCAAGATGGCTTCTGTATATATAGAAAATAAAGGTAACGACAAGTTTGTAATGCAGCAGCTTCCTTTAAAAGCTCAGTTCTCGGCAATACAATCTATGCAGGTGGCAGATTATGATAAAGATGGCAAACTGGATGTGTTAATCGCAGGTAATTTTTATAGCCCGGATTTTATGACCGGGCGTTATGATGCATCCATTGGCCTATTATTAAAAGGAGATGGTAAGGGAGGTTTTGTACCGCTTACACCTGCGGAAAGTGGAATACATATAAAGGGCGATGCCAGGTGTTTACTAAGATTGCAGGTAGAAAAAGAAATGAGGATAGTTACTGGCGTAAATAAAGGAAAGCTACAAATGTATAAGTTAAATGAGTACAAATCCAAGTGATAAAAGGTATTAATTACATGTTCTTAAGACGATCTTGGCTAATAGCGATTTTATATTTGGGCGTAACCAATTGTAATCAGAAAAGTTATACGCCTCCCGAGAACCCGTTATTTACAAGGCTTGACGCACAGGAGACCGGCATTCAGTTCAGGAATGATGTCGTGGATGATTCTGTGTTTAATGAAATGAGTTATCGGAACTTCTACAATGGGGGTGGTGTGGCAATAGGTGATATTAATAACGATGGATTGGCCGATATTTTTTTTACCGCTAATCAGGGTAAAAACAAATTGTTTTTGAATAAAGGGAATTTCGTTTTTGAAGATATTACTGATAAGGCACTGATTACTAAGAATCATAAGTGGAGTACAGGTACAACAATGGCCGATGTCAATGGTGACGGTTACCTGGATATTTATGTATGTACAGCTGGAATTATTGGGGACGATAAAAGAAAGAATGAGTTGTTTATCAACCAGGGTAATTTGCAATTTAAGGAGGAAGCAGCGAGGTATGGATTAGAAGACGAAGGTGCGTTTCATACCCAGGCATCCTTTTTTGATTATGATATGGATGGCGATCTGGATGTTTTTTTATTAAATAACGATTGCTTGCTTCCTGTTGGAAAATTCAGTTATGGCAGGGTAAGAGAAATGAGAGATCCTATCCATGGAGACAAGTTGCTTAGAAATGACAATGGCTACTTTAGAGATATAAGTAAGGATGCGGGGATTTATGGGAGTACCATAGGCCTGGGCTTGGGAATTTCGATAAGTGATGTTAATGGTGATCTATGGCCTGATATGTATGTCAGCAATGATTTTTTTGAAAAAGATTATATATATATTAATCAAAGAAATGGCATATTCCACGAGATGAGCGATAGTGCTATTAGCCACATGTCCCAGTCAAGTATGGGAGCAGATATGGCAGATATCAACAATGATGGGCTGGTGGACGTGTTTAGTACCGATATGCTTCCTGAAGATGATTACCGGTTAAAGAAAAATACTTTTTTTGAAGACTATGATGTTTACAAAGCAAAGTATGAAATCGGTTTGCATAAACAGTTTTTGGGCAATATGCTACAACTAAATAATGGCAATAATACTTTTAGTGAAATTGCGCGGTTTTCAGGAGTGGATGCAAGCGACTGGAGTTGGGGAGGATTAATATTTGATCTGGACAATGATGGATGGAAAGATATATATGTATGCAACGGTATGTATCTTGACATTACCGACCAGGACTATATCAATTTTACAGCAAGCGAAAATAATAAAAATTTTTTTGCACAGCATGAGACAGTTTCAGGTTATGCTCAGTTAAAATCAATGCTGGCATCAAAGCCCCTGCCCAATTATGCATTTATTAATCAGAAGAACTTACAATTTAAGAACCAGTCTTATGCACTGGGTCTGGGGGAGCCTGGTTATAGCAATGGTGCATCATATGCTGATCTTGATAATGATGGTGATTTGGATATAGTCGTAAATAATATCAATGGCGAAGCCTTCGTTTACCGTAATAATTGTACCCAGCAACTTAAACGAAATTTTCTCAGGGTTAAATTAGAGGGCAATAATTTGAATAGGTTTGGGGTTGGTGCTTCGGTAGACATTTATTCAAAAGGCATGCATCAGAGTTTACAGAATTTTCCTGCCCGGGGCTTTCAGTCGGCCGTTGACAATGTACTGGTATTTGGATTGGATTCAGTAGCTAATGTTGATTCCCTGATTGTCAAATGGCCGTCTTTCACAAGGCAGGTTTTGCTGAATGTAAAAGCCAATCAAACAATACGTTTACAGCAATCAGCTGCTTCCGCTGTTAACGCTGGTAGCATCAGGACCGTTAAGGCTATTTTTAATGAGGTGACATCATCCGCTATTACTGGAAACATTAGGCATAGGGAAAATGATTTTATTGATTTTAATGTAGAACGGCTAATGCCGCACATGCTTTCCAGGGAAGGGCCTAAATTGGCAAAGGGTGATATTAACGGGGACGGATTAGTGGATTTTTTTGTGGGTGCCGCAAAGCATGATACTTCCAAAGTATTTATTCAAACGAAGTCGGGCAGCTTCACTCAATTATCACAACCTTATTTTGATGCAGATAAAAACTATGAGGATGCTGGCGCTGTGTTTATTGATGTTGAAGGTGACGGTGATTTGGATTTGGTGGTTGCCAGTGGCGGTAATTTAGATAAGGCAGGAAGTGAGCTACTCTATCCCCGCCTTTACCTGAATGATGGGAAAGGGAAATTTGCCTACACTGCAGAAGGCTTACCAAGGCTAAGTATTAATGCCTCCTGCATCAGTGTTGGTGATTTTGATAACGATAAAGATCCGGATATATTTATTGGGGGAAGATCTGTTCCCGGCCAGTATGGTATCACTCCGCGGAGTTGCCTGCTTCAAAATGATAACGGTGTTTTTTCAGATGTTACAATTTCTGTGGCTCCTCAGCTTGAGTATGTGGGAATGGTTACGGATGCTGTTTGGCAGGATATCGATTCGGATGGCCACACGGATATAATTTTGGTAGGTGAATGGATGCCGGTCACTATATTTTCTAATACTGGCAAGGGCTTTAAACCATTTGTTGCTAATAGCCAGTTTAACAAAACTAATGGTTGGTGGAATTGTATCAAGGCCGCCGATTTGGATAATGACGGCGATATTGATTTTGTTTTGGGGAATCTGGGACTGAACTCGAAGTTTAAAGCAGACTCACTTCATCCGGCGTCTTTATTTATAAATGATTTTGACAGAAACGGTACTATAGAGTGTGTTGCGGCTTATTACAAGTCAGATAAATTGTATCCCTACTACCTTAAAGGCGATATGGTTGCACAGCTACCTTCACTGAAAAAGCGCTTTCTGAAATATGCTGATTATGCAGGCAAAACAGTAGAGCAGGTATTTGACAAAGAGCTATTGGATGCCGCACAGAAGAGAGAAGCCTTTGTGTTTGAATCTTCTGTTTTATGGAATGATGGAAACGGAAAATTTGACCTTGTTTCCCTTCCAAATGAAGCTCAATTTTCGCCTGTTTATGCTATATTAATTAGGGACTTGAACGAAGATGGTAAAAATGAAATATTTCTTGCAGGTAATTCTTCTGGTTTAAAGCCGGAACTGGGGAGCTACGATGCAAATTTCGGTACCATGTATTCAATACAGGCTAATAGATCATTTGTGAATATACCGGTGATGAAGTCCGGGTTGTTTTATAAGGGGGAAGCAAGGGATGTAATAGATATACGTTCAGCTGATGGTAAACAATGCATTATTCTTGGAATAAATGATCAACCACTTAAAATGTATAAAAGTAATTGATTGGTAGGTTATCGCAGTTTTGGCATAGAAATTTGTCTTAGAGTGAAAGAAAAATATTTTGTAGAAACAGTGATTTCAGGTTTCATAGTTCTAATAATATGCTTTACCCGGTGTAATGTTACTCCTGGTATTAGTGAAAAAGGACATCATGCCGATAGCCTGTCATTGGTTAGGGGAAAGGCACTTTTTATACAACACTGCAAAACCTGTCACCTGTTGCCGGAGCCCAAAAATCTTCCAAAAGAAATATGGCATACGGCTGTATTGCCACTTATGGCGATCAGGATGGGCTTAAATAATACCGGGTATAAACGTAGCATCGATATTGAGGAAAGAGCTATAGAAGAAAAAAGCAACCTTATTCCGCAAATGCCACTTCTTACCAATACTGATTTTGAACTTATAGAAGGATATATTGAATTCAATTCACCAGACAGTTTGGCTTATGCGTATGAAAGGCTTTACCGAAATCAACCCCTTACCCAGTTTTTGCGCAGGAATATCCCGGTAGATGCAAGTAATTCATCTGCCATCACCGCATTAAAATTTAATGTAGCAACTAATGTTTTGTGGATCGGTAATGTATACAACCAGGTCATACAATGGCAGTGGGGGAAAGGTGTTATTGACAACGAGAACACCACCAGTCCTGTCGTTGATTTTACTTTTAATAACAAGACCTATTTTACCGAGATAGGAAGCCTTTTACCATCAGAACTTAGTACCGGCTCTTTTACCCTAAAATCGCCAAATTTACAAGAACCTGTTTTGCAAAATCTTCACCGCCCGGTTTGTACATTAATGGAAGATTTTGATAAGGATAATATTCCCGAAATCATAATATGCAATTTTGGTAAGAACCTGGGCTCATTGTCTTTATATAAAAAAAATAGAAAAGACAGCAGTTATCATGAGTATCCCTTGTTATCCTTACCGGGAGCTACAAAATGCTATTTGAAAGATATGGATAATGATGGCCGCAAGGACATTGTGGCTCTTTTTGCTCAGGCAGATGAAAGCGTGTATATTTTGTTTCAAAAAAATAATATGCATTTTGAAGCAAAGAAAGTGCTTCGTTTCCCACCGGATTATGGGACAACTGATATGATTCTTGTAGATTATAACAATGATGGGTTGACTGATATCATTACCGCCAATGGCGATAATGCTGATTATTCTATAGTGCTAAAAAAATATCATGGTATAAGAATACATATCAATGGTGGCAACAACAAATTTCAGGAGAGATTTTTTTATCCTATTTATGGGGCAACCAAAGTGCTTGCCGAAGATTTTGATAAGGATGGTGATGTAGACTTTGTTGTAAATGCTTTTTACCCCGACTTTGGCGAATTGTTACGTGAGTCTTTTGTGTATTTGCAGAATGATAATTCTATA
>JANMMA010000089.1:0-23062 GCA_031372815.1 Sphingobacteriales bacterium | reverse complement strand
CAATAAACATTTTGTTAAGAAATGGTATAATAAACTGTTTGTACCTTTACCTGTCTAAAGTTTACAAAAGTACCATAAGCAATGGAAAGACCCGAAGTTTTAATATTGAAATTGCAGGAACAATACCGGAAGAACGAACCGGTGAGTCAGTTGCTGGTGACCCTGCAACTCTTGCAACAGGAACTAATGAAAAGCGCATCAGTCGTGCCGGCTGCATCTGAACAGAAACGAAAGGTTTCTGTAGTAATGCCTTTTCCTTCGGCTAAAGATTTTCCTACGGACCGACAGGTAACACCACAGGAGGGCAAGATTTTGCAGGTACTGCATATTGATGAAAATGATATTGAGCGTGAACTGGAGGAAATTAAAAAGGCCGCTGAACTGAAAAATGAACTGGGGTTAAACAATCGTCAGCCGTTGCACCAAGCGTATGATCCGATGGAGGAAGTGCCAACACTCGCTATTCATTCTCCGGTCATGGAAAAAATGAAAAAAGTAGCAGCAGTTGAAAAAAATGAATCCTCGACTGAGATCAATGATAAGGTAAAGCCCAAAGCTGAACTTGCTCAAAAGTTACAGGATGTTCCTATCCGCGATCTGCGCAAAGCCATTGGTATCAATGACCGTTACCTGTTTATCAATGAATTGTTCGGTGGAGACGAGGCTATGTTTGAACGATCAGTGAAAACCCTGAACCAA
This sequence comes from Sphingobacteriales bacterium, assembly GCA_031372815.1. GTDB lineage: Bacteria > Bacteroidota > Bacteroidia > Chitinophagales > Chitinophagaceae > Pollutibacter. Next base: position 22,363 of record JANMMA010000089.1, on the reverse strand, counting down.
TTTTCTATTTTGCCCGAAGCCGAATTCTGGATGCAGCGTGAACTAAAACTTAAGCTTGCCTGGAATGAGGACGCGGCTATTGTTCAGCAATTCATTCAACTGGTAAGAAGGCGGTTTTCCTGAATGAAACTGATGATCTTTTCTGTAGCTCCAGTTTTACCTGATACATAATCTGCCGAGACCTTTCCCCTTTCTTCCAGTTCCACCGGGGATGACAACCATTGTGTTATTATTTTTTCCAATTCCAAAGCAGATTCCACGGTTTCTGCCCCACCTAGTTCCAATAGGTCCACAGCTTCCTGGAACTTGTAAAAAGCGGGCCCGAAAAGTAGTGGTTTTCCGTGCACCGCTGCTTCCAGTATATTGTGGATACCATTGCTGAATCCTCCACCTATATAACATATGGTGGCGTAATGATATAATTTTGATAGCAGTCCGATATTATCGATTACCAGTACATTACTGTCACTCATCGCATCACCATTTGCGAGGTCTGAATACAGCATTCTTTCCGGAAACAGTTTTGCTATAGCTTTTAGATGTTCTTCATATAGTTCGTGGGGTGCAATAATAAAGCTGATGTCTTTGCGTGTATTGACGAGGTGAACCAGTACTTCTTCGTCTTCAGGCCAGGTGCTTCCGGCAACAATGCAAAACTTTCGTCGGCAAAACATTTCAATCATGGGAAGTGGTTCAAAATTCCTGGTGATGCTGAGCACCCTGTCGAACCGCGTATCGCCGTTAATACTGTAGCTGTCAATTCCCGCAGATTTCAACAGTTCACCGCTTTCTTTATTTTGTACAAAAAAATGCCGGAAAGTGTGGAGCGTTTTTTTCCATATGCTGCCATACCAGGTAAAGAAAACATAACCGGGTTTTAAAATGGCAGAGATCATCAGTATCGGAACATGTTTTTTATGCATGTAACGCAAAATATTAAGCCAGTACTCATACTTCACAAAAATTGCCAGGTCTGGTTTTGCAAGTTGATAAAAGTGCCGGGCATTGGAAGGTGTATCAAAAGGAATATAAAATACGTAATCAACAAGAGGGTAATTTTTTCGGATCTCATACCCCGAAGGGGAAAAAAAGCTCAGCAGTATGAAACTGTCGGGATATTGCTGCCGAAGTATTTCCAGTACCGGCCGTCCCTGCTCAAATTCTCCCAAGGAAGCACAATGCATCCATATCCTTTTTCTGCCGGTTACAGGGTTGAGTGCAGCACCTAATTTACCATACCATCCGTCCCGTCCTGTTGCCGCTGCCCTTGCCTTGGGGTTCCATAACCCCGCAATATGGATTCCTGCACTATATAATAAAATGGATAAGTGATACAACAGCATGGCGGTCAGATGATTCTTTAATCCGATGCAAATCTAATGGCAAACTTTTACCCTGTATATAATTTGTTACCTTTGTGCACTTTAAAAACACCCTGCCGCATGAACCCTATTCAAATGGTTGACCTGAGGAAACAGTACCAGCAAATCAAGCCGCAGGTAGACAAGGCGGTGATAGATGTGCTGGAAAGTACAGCCTTTATCAATGGTAAACCGGTGCAGGATTTCGCCTCAGCTTTGTCTGCTTATCTTGGCGTGAAGCACGTTATTCCCTGTGCTAACAGAACGGATGCCCTACAGATCGCGATGATGGCACTCGGACTGCAACCGGGCGACGAAGTAATTACCCCTTCATTTACCTATATTGCCACTACGGAAGTGGTGGCCCTGCTTCGGCTCACACCTGTTTTCGTGGACGTTGATCCCGATACATTTTGCATTGATCCTGAGTCTGTACGCAAAGCCATCACACCAAGAACAAAAGCTATTGTGCCGGTCCACCTGTACGGCCACACCGCCAGGATGGAAGAGATCATGGCCATTGCCAACGAACATAACCTTTATGTTATAGAAGACAATGCCCAGGCTATTGGTGCAGACTATACCTTCGGCGATGGTACGGTAAAGAAGTCCGGGACTATAGGAACAATAGGCGCGACGTCTTTTTTCCCTTCGAAAAATCTCGGCTGCTATGGTGACGGCGGGGCTATGTTTACCAATGACGATCTGCTTGCTGATAAGTTGAGAATGATCGCCAACCATGGACAAAAGGTCAGGTATTATCACGATATGGTGGGCTGTAATTCAAGGCTTGATACCGTTCAGGCAGCGATACTAAACATTAAATTACCACTGCTTGATCACTATATCAGTGCCCGGCAAAACCTTGCGGCACAATATACAAAGGCATTTGAAAGTACTAAGCACATAAAAACACCGTTTGTAGGGGGCTATAGTACGCATGTGTTTCACCAGTATACATTGGTGTTAGAAGGGGTCGACAGGAATGGACTCAACCAGTTCCTGGCGGAAAAGAACATACCCTCGATGATCTATTATCCTGTCCCTGCACACCGGCAGAAGATGTTTGAAACATTTTCGTTGAAGAACGCAGATTTGCCTGTGACCGACTGGCTTACGGAAAGGGTGATATCATTGCCGATGCATACAGAAATGGAAAAAGACCAGTTTGAATTTATCACGTCGAATGTCTTAAGTTATATACATAATAATTAATTGTACAAAGAATGAGAATCACCGTAGTTGGAACCGGGTATGTTGGACTTGTAACCGGGACATGTTTTGCTGAAACTGGAAATGATGTGGTATGTGTTGATATTGATGAGACCAAGGTTTCCAAGCTTAGTAATGGGGAGATTACCATTTATGAACCCGGACTTGAAAAACTATTTATAAGAAACCTAAAGGAAAACAGGTTGAGGTTCACCACCAATCTCGAAGAAGGAATTAAGGATGCCAGGATAATTTTTCTTGCACTGCCTACACCGCCGGGCGAAGATGGTTCCGCGGACCTGAAATACATCCTTGGAGTAGCACAAGACCTTGGAAAAATACTTAATGAATACGTTGTCATAGTCGATAAAAGTACGGTGCCGGTAGGCACGGCAGAAAAAGTGCATGCAGCAGTAGCCAAAAACTACGGCGGTGATTTTGACGTAGTCTCCAATCCGGAGTTTTTACGGGAAGGGGTAGCCGTAGATGACTTTATGAAGCCTGACCGTGTGGTTATTGGGACCAGTTCGGAAAGGGCGAAGAAGGTGATGAATGAGTTATATGCGCCTTTTGTGCGCTCGGGAAATCCTGTCATTTTCATGGACGAACGCTCGGCCGAGCTAACGAAATATGCCGCCAATTCATTTCTTGCCACCAAGATTTCGTTCATGAATGAGATCGCACAATTATGTGAAAGGCTGGGGGCTGATGTAGACATGGTCAGACTGGGTATGGGATCTGACGAACGCATCGGAAAAAGATTTTTATTCCCGGGTATAGGATATGGTGGAAGTTGTTTTCCGAAAGACGTTCAGGCGCTTGTAAAAAGTGCGAAAGAAGTTGATTACGATTTCAGTATCCTCAATTCTGTGGTACGGGTAAACGAAACCCAGAAAAAACACCTGATCCCCAAGATCAAGGGTCATTTTAATGGATCACTGAAAGGAAAGCACATAGCCATTTGGGGTCTTGCTTTTAAGCCCAATACAGACGATATCCGTGAGGCCCCTGCTTTGTATGTAATTGAAGAATTGCTCGAGCTGGGTTGCACCATTGCGGTGTTTGATCCCGAAGCTATGGCGAACGTACGCAAGCTGTTAAAGGATAAAGTACAATATTCAGAAAGTCAGTATGATGCCATACAGGGTGCAGATGCACTGGTTATTGCTACCGAGTGGAACGAATTCCGTACTCCGGACTTTATCAAGATGGTAAAGGGAATGAAGCACAAAGCCATATTTGACGGTAGAAATTTATTTGACATGAATGCGATCACTGAACTGGGCTTTCATTATGAATGCATCGGGAAAGGTATTGCGCAGAAAACAAATCATCAATTATGAAAGCGAAAAGGGTCTTGATAACAGGAGCCGCGGGTTTCCTGGGTTCACACTTGTGCGACAGGTTCATGCGTGAAGGGTTTCATGTAATGGGCATGGACAACCTGGTGACCGGAGACCTTCGGAATATTGAAAGCCTTTTTAAGCTTCCCAATTTTGAATTCTATCACCACGATGTATCAAAGTTTATTCATGTTCCCGGTGAACTGGATTATATACTGCACTTTGCTTCGCCTGCCAGTCCTATCGATTACTTAAAGATCCCCATACAAACACTCAAAGTTGGTGCTCTTGGTACACACAATTGCCTCGGACTGGCAAAAGCGAAAAATGCAAGGATACTTGTCGCGTCAACTTCTGAAGTATATGGTGATCCGTTGGTTCATCCGCAAACTGAGGAATATTGGGGAAATGTAAATCCTGTTGGCCCGCGTGGGGTCTACGATGAAGCAAAGCGTTTCATGGAATCCATCACCATGGCTTACCACACGTTCCATAATGTAGAAACAAGGATCATCAGGATATTCAATACGTATGGTCCGAGGATGAGGCTGAACGACGGGCGTGCACTTCCTGCTTTCATTGGACAAGCCTTGAGAGGTGAGGACCTTACTGTTTTTGGTGACGGTTCACAGACCCGTTCTTTTTGTTACGTTGATGATTTGATTGAAGGCATCCATCGTTTATTGATGAGCGACTATGCGTACCCGGTAAACGTTGGTAATCCGAGTGAAATTTCATTGAAGGATTTTGCTGAAGAAATTATCAAGCTTACCAACACAACACAGAAGATCGTATATAAGCCGCTTCCTGCTGATGATCCGAAGCAGCGTAAGCCTGACATTACCAAAGACAAATCATTATTGGGATGGGAGCCTAAAGTGAGCCGGGAGGCTGGCCTGGCCCTGACCTATGCCTACTTTAAATCGCTTCCGCAGGAAGAATTGTACAAACTGCCCAAAGAATTTAATAGCGTTAAATAATGGCCATATACCAGGACCTCATAGATAAGAAAACCAAAATAGCCGTCATTGGATTAGGGTATGTGGGGCTGCCCATAGCGCTGGAATTTGCGCGTAAACTTAGCGTGGTAGGATTCGACATTAACGCCAAGCGTATCGCGATGATGAGGAATAATGTTGATCCCAGTAAAGAAGTATCCAAAGAATTGTTTGACGGAAAGGACATAGAATTCACCAGTGACCTGGAAAAACTGAAAGAAGCTAGTTTTTTTATTGTTGCTGTTCCTACACCTGTAGATAAGTTTAATGTGCCCAACCTGGGTCCGGTAAAGGGCGCGTCTGACATACTGGGTAGAGTAGTAAAGAAAGGGGATTATGTAGTATTTGAATCCACTGTTTACCCCGGTTGCACCGAAGAAGATTGTTTGCCGATCATCGAAAAGTTATCCGGTCTGAAAAATGTCGTTGATTTCAAATCGGGATACTCACCCGAAAGGATCAATCCAGGTGATAAAAAAAATACACTCAGGTCGGTCATCAAAATTGTATCGGGATGTGATGCCGAGTCTTTGGAAAATATTGCTAAGGTATATGAGATCGTTGTTGATGCCGGTGTTCACCGAGCCACTTCCATTAAGGTTGCTGAGGCAGCAAAAATTGTAGAAAATACGCAACGTGATCTGAACATCGCATTGATGAATGAACTGTCCATGATCTTTGACCGCATGGGTATCAATACATATGATGTGTTGGAAGCAGCAGGCACAAAATGGAATTTTCTAAAGTTTTCACCTGGCCTGGTAGGCGGGCATTGCATTGGTGTAGATCCATATTATCTGACCCACAAAGCGGAAGCCCTGGGGTATGAAGCAAAAGTGATTTCTGCGTCGCGGTACATCAACGACCATATGGCAAAAAATGTGGCCAGGAGAGTGATCATGCACGTGTTAAGGAATGCACCAGATGTAAATAATGCAAAAGTGTTGGTGCGCGGTGTAACCTTTAAGGAGAATGTGAGTGATATACGGAATTCAAAAATTATTGATACCGTAAAGGAAATACAGGCTTTTAATATTAAGGTTGATATTGAAGATCCCTATGCCATGTCTGAAGAAGTATTTGAAGAATACGGACTTCACCTCAGCACTCATGGCGGGAGGGATTATGATGCTGTGGTGATTGCCATTCCTCATCAACCTTATATAGAATTAACGGAAGAAAACCTTTGTTCAATAACAAAACCTACGGCCCTGATTGCTGATCTGAAAGGAATATTCCGTGGAAAGATCAAGCAAAGGGAATACTGGAGTTTATAAGGACGCAGAGACACAGGGAGTACGCGGGGACGCAGGGACGCAGTTTATAAAGAATATTTGAGTTTATAAATATGAAAAAGAAGATACTTATCACCGGAGGTGCAGGATTTATCGGTTCACACGTTGTGAGGCTGTTTGTCAATAAATATCCGGACTACCACATCATTAACCTGGATAGTCTGACTTATGCGGGCAATCCCGAGAACCTTACAGAAGTGGAGCATCTTTCCAACTATACTTTTATCAAAGGCGACATCAATGAGGAGCCATTCATCAATGATTTGTTTATGAAGGAAAGGCCCGATGCAGTGATTCACCTTGCTGCAGAAAGCCACGTGGACAGGTCGATCCTTGATCCGCTCGCCTTTGTAAAAACAAATGTGCTGGGAACAGCAGTACTGCTGAATGCGGCCAGAAAGATATGGGATACGATGGATGGTAAATTGTTTTACCATGTATCCACAGACGAGGTTTACGGTTCCTTAGGAGAAACAGGATTTTTCACGGAGGAAACTACCTATGACCCACGTTCACCATACTCCGCGTCGAAAGCATCCTCTGATCATTTTGTAATGGCTTATCACCATACTTACCACATGCCTGTGGTGATCTCAAATTGTTCCAACAATTATGGATCGCACCAGTTTCCTGAAAAACTGATCCCGTTAATGATCAACAATATTAAAAACAGTAAGCCGCTTCCGGTATACGGTAAAGGCGAAAATATCCGTGACTGGCTATGGGTAAATGATCATGCCAGGGCAATTGATGTGATATTTCATAAAGGTATCGTGGGTGAAAAATATAACGTGGGCGGTTTCAATGAGTGGAAAAATATTGATCTTGTTCAACTGCTTTGCAATATCATGGATAAAAAACTGGATCGTGCACCCGGTGAATCTGCAAAGCTGATTCACTATGTAAAGGACCGGCAGGGACATGACCTCCGTTATGCAATTGATGCTACAAAAATTGAAAGGGAATTGGGATGGGTACCCTCCCTGCAATTTGAGGAAGGCCTCGAGAAAACGGTAGAATGGTATCTTGAAAACCAGGAATGGGTTGAACACATCACCTCAGGTGCTTACCAGAAATATTACGCTGAACAATATACCAACAGGTAACTAAAATTATTCCATGCCGTTTCACGCTACAGAATTGCCAGGGCTGATGCTCTATGAACCTAAAGTGTTCCCCGACAGCCGTGGTTACTTTTTCGAAAGCTTTAACCAGAAAGATTTTGATTATGCCAACCAGTCTTTTGATTTTGTGCAGGACAACCAGTCAAGGTCGACCTACGGTGTAATTCGTGGTCTGCATTTTCAACAGAATCCTTTTGCGCAAACCAAACTGATCAGGGTGCTTACGGGAAATATCCTGGATGTTGCAGTTGACATTCGTGCAGGATCACCAACATTGGGAAAGGTTTATACCATTGAACTCTCCGCTGAAAATAAATTGCAACTGCTCATTCCAAAAGGATTTGCCCATGGGTTTTCAGTGATCAGCGAAACGGCAGAGGTCTTGTATAAATGTGATAATTATTACCATAAAACAAGCGAAGGAGGTATCATGTGGAATGATGCCGACTTGAATATCGACTGGAAAATTCCAGCGGGCCAGGAAGTAATTTCTGAAAAAGATATAGTACACCCCTCCTTTAAAGACTGCGTTCATAATTTTCATTTCAGTGCATAAACATCATATCCTCGTAACAGGAGCCAATGGCCAGGTAGGCAGGGAACTGCGAGACATTAGCAAAATCAACAAGGAACATAGTTTTACATTTCTCGGTAGGGAAGACCTTCCGATAGAAAATCCTGAACTTGTCAGTAAATTCTTCAGCGGTTCTAAATACACTGCACTGATCAATTGCGCGGCATATACAGCGGTTGATAAAGCAGAGTCAGAAAAAGAACTGGCTTTTCAGATCAATGGTGAAGCAGTGGGTATACTGGCGGCAGTTTGTAAGGAATATAGCACGAGGTTTATTCATATTTCGACAGATTACGTATACGACGGACAAGCCTCATCGCCTTATTCAGAAGACCACCCAACTTCCCCGGTTAATGTATATGGTGAGTCCAAATTATCCGGAGAACAGGAAGCCTTAAAGCATAACCCTTCCTCCGTAATCGTGAGAACTTCCTGGGTATATTCTTCCTATGGAAAAAATTTCGTCAAGACCATGTTAAAGCTCATGGCTGAGCGAAAAGAGCTCAGTGTGGTCAATGACCAGGTTGGAAGTCCAACATACGCCGCCGACCTTGCAGAAGCACTGCTGGCGATCGCCATTTCAGATCATCCTGTTCCCGGCATTTATCATTACAGTAATGAAGGTGCGATCAGTTGGTTTGATTTCGCGGTGGAAATTGCCCGGATCATCGGGTCCGACTGTATTGTACACCCAATTCCCAGTTCGGCTTTTCCTACTCCAGCCAGAAGACCCGGCTATACGGTGATGGACAAATCACTGATCTGTACAAACTTTGGTATCCGCCTAAGGCCCTGGAAAGAGAGCCTGGCTGCTTGTGTGAAAAGAATAAACCAATAAAACTGCGTTAAAAACGGCCCAAAATCAGACAAGTCTACTATATTTGTAGACTTAATGGTGATAACGCAGGACATATTAAGCAGGTTTGATAACGGCAGTATCGAAGATAATGTCCGATACCTGGGCGAAATGCTGGGCGATGAAGGTATTTTTTCCACGAGTTTTGGTCTGGAAGATCAGGCCATTACCCACATCCTTTCATCTGCACATTCTACAGTTTCATTCTTTACCCTGGACACGGGAAGGTTATTCCCCGAAACATACAGTACCTGGAGTGCCACACTGCAGCGCTATGGCATATCAATCGACACTTATTATCCGGATGCACATGCTCTACAGTCATGGGTAACCGAAAATGGCCCTAACGCTTTTTATGAGTCAGTGGAAAACAGAAAATCCTGCTGTTATATCCGGAAGGTAGAGCCACTTCAGCGTGCACTTAAGGGTAAAAATTTCTGGATCACCGGGATACGCGCCGCACAAAGTCCGGATCGACAAGGTATGCCTATCCTCGAATGGGACGGCGCCAATGGCCTGCTCAAATATCATCCCCTTTTACACTGGACCGATGAACAACTGAAAGGTTATATACGGGAGCACAATATTCCATACAATCCTTTACACGACAGGGGATTTGTTAGCATTGGATGTGCACCCTGTACAAGAGCGATTCAAGAAGGTGAAGACTTTCGTGCGGGTCGATGGTGGTGGGAAGACGACAGTAAAAAGGAATGTGGTTTACATGTAAAGACAGCATAAACAACTGAGTTTTTTTTGGACCATAAAATCTATCAAATTAGTAGACTAATATACCCGGCATGAGTTATCAACTTGACTATCTTGAACAATTGGAAGCGGAAAGTATTTTTATTTTCCGTGAAATTGCGGCGCAGTTTGAGCGGCCAGCATTATTATTTAGTGGCGGAAAGGATTCCATAACGATGGTCCACCTGGCACGCAAAGCTTTCGCACCCGGACCAATACCTTTTCCGCTGGTCCACATAGACACAGGTCACAATTTTCCTGAAGCACTAAAATACCGTGATGACATGGCGGCATCGCTTGGTGCCACACTAATTGTAAGAAAGGTAGAAGATACCATCAGGGAACGCCAGCTTACTGAGCAGAAAGGAAAATTTGCCAGTAGGAACTGGCTCCAGACGTACACACTCCTGGAAACGATAGAAGAATTTGAATTTGATGCCTGCATTGGCGGTGCACGAAGGGACGAAGAAAAAGCGAGGGCAAAAGAGCGCATATTTTCTGTGCGTGACGAATTTGGCCAGTGGAATCCGAAACTTCAGCGGCCCGAATTGTGGAACATTTACAATGGTAAAATACAAAAAGGCGAAAACGTGCGTGTGTTCCCGATCAGTAACTGGACGGAGCTTGACGTATGGGGATATATCCGAAAAGAAAAGATCGAACTGCCATCCATATACTTCTCTCATGAAAGAGAAGTCATAGAACACGACGGTCAGCTGGTAGCCGTATCACCATTTATCCGGATTGATGAAACAGATGTGATTCATACTAAAAAAGTCCGCTATCGGACTGTTGGAGATATGACCTGCACTGCTGCGGTGGAATCTGAAGCGTCAACACTAGATGAAGTCATCAATGAAATTATACTCACCCGTATTAGTGAGCGTGGTGAAACAAGGATTGATGACAAAGTTACTGAGGCAGCCATGGAAGACAGAAAAAAGAACGGATATTTTTAATACCATCAACTGACAATATGGACTTATTAAGATTTATTACTGCGGGAAGCGTTGATGACGGAAAAAGTACACTGATCGGAAGGTTGTTGTACGACAGCAAAAATATTCTTTCAGACCAGTTGGAGCAACTCGCAAAACAAACAGTGAACCGTAATGATGGGGAAATCGATCTTGCGTTGCTGACAGACGGGCTGAGGGCGGAGCGTGAACAGGGAATTACCATTGATGTAGCATACCGTTATTTTTCAACGGCTAAAAGAAAGTTCATCATCGCTGATGCTCCCGGCCACGTGCAATATACACGTAACATGGTAACCGGAGCGAGCAATGCAGAACTGATCATTATTTTGATTGACGCCCGGCAGGGTGTTGTTGAACAGACGCGCAGGCATTCCATTATTGCATCATTGTTGAAGATTCCACATATAGTTGTGGCCATCAATAAAATGGATCTGGTAGGATTTTCGCAGGATGTTTACAATAATATACTTATCGATTATACCAATGTGGCCAGGCAACTAGGCCTGACTGATATTGCCTATTTTCCACTGAGTGCACTCGACGGCGACAACATTGTTGATCGTTCGGAAAGGATGCCCTGGTATGATGGTCCGGCTTTATTGCCATATCTCGAAGACCTGACACTGAACAATGACATAAACCTTACCCATCCCAGGTTCCAGGTTCAGCACGTAATACGTCCGCAATTGAAAGAACTGCATGATTACCGTGGGTATGCGGGCAAAGTACTTAGCGGTATCTATAAAAAAGGTGACGCTGTAACCGTGTTGCCCGCAGGGATTCAGACTACCATTTCTGCACTCGAAATGGGGGGTGTTGAGACGGATGAAGTATTTGCTCCACAGAGCGTAGTGATTCAGCTGCAGGACGATATTGACATCAGCAGGGGAGATTCAATTGTGCTGAGCAATGACCAGCCGGCTGTTACCTCAGAGGTTGATGCATTGATTTGCTGGCTTGATGAAAAGCCGTTGATCAAAGGAAACAAATATATTCTGCAGCATAATGCAAGGAGGGTGAGGGCAGTGGTGAAAGAGATCCATCACAAGGTTGATGTAAACACGCTTGAGCAGATGGATGCAGGCAGCCAGGTTAAGCTCAATGAAGTGGTAAAGGTATCCATCAAAACAGCCTCGCCGGTAGTTATCGATGCATTTGCAGATTTGCCGGCAAACGGTTGCGCCATTCTTATTGATGAAACAAGTAACAGCACGGTTGCGGCTGTACTAATACAACATTAAAAGGTAAACGGGAGATATGTCATCATTCAAAATACCTGGAAAAATTATCATTGCTGCGGCCGGTCCGGGCGATCCTGAACTGATCACCTATAAAGCCGTTCAGTATTTGGCTGATGCCGATGTTATCCTAACAGACAGGCTGGTAAATAAAGAGATACTGGAAAGATTTGCGGCAAAAAAAGCCATCATCATCGAAGTGGGAAAGCAGTCTGGCAAGAATGGATCTACACCACAGGCGTCGATCAATGAACTTTTGGTTTTTTATGCAAAACAATATAAGCTGGTGGTGAGGCTGAAAGGTGGTGATGTATCTATTTTTTCCAATATACTCGACGAATTGGAAACGCTTACTCTACACCATATTCCCTACGAAATCATTCCAGGGGTGACCGCCGCGCTTGGTGCAGCGGCATATGCGGGCATCCCGCTTACCGCCCGCGGTTATGCTACCGGTGTTAGGTTGCTGACTTTTTACAAGCCCGAAGTAGTCACTAATGAAGAGTGGAATGAATTAGGCAAAACTGGCGATACACTTGTTTTTTATATGTCGTCCCAAAGCCTCTCCCAACTTACGGATCGCTTATATAAAGCAGGAATGGCAGATTCCAAACCAGTCGCGATTATTGAACAGGCTACTACGCCAGTGCAACACGTGTTCATCCAGACGTTGGAAAAATGCAGGAAAGAAACGGACCGCGAATTTGTGTCGCCCACACTGATCATTATTGGGGAGGTGGTGAAATTACATCCGCGCTTTAACTGGTTTAACAGCAGCGAAGAAAATATTTCATTTTTTGAGCCCGTGGCAGATGAGGTTGATCCACAGATACCGGAAAAAACTCAGGCATGATACCCGAAACTACATACAATACACTTCAGGAACTGATCAAGACTTCTACGATGGAGGAGATCATATGGATCAATGGTTATCTGAACGGCCTGGTATCAGGTGCGGTTCATGCCAAGCTTCCTGACGCTACCGGTAATGGTCACCTGAAAATTAATGGTTCACTGGTTAACGGTAATGGACATTTACCCAATGGTAATGCATTACCTGTGGCCGTGAAAAAAATGACTATCGCGTATGGTACCGAAACAGGCAATTCAAAAAAACTGGCATTACAGTTCTCGGCTTCCGCAAAAAAGGAAAAGCTTTCTGTGAAATGTGTAGCGCTGGAGCAATATCGGTTGGAAGACCTCGATAGGGAAGATCATTTTTTTCTCATTATTTCTACCCACGGAGAGGGCGAGCCACCTGAAACAGCTAAGAAATTTATACAGCATATTGAAGGTTATCGGGGGCGGCTTGATAAAGTGCAGTTCAGCGTTTTGGCCCTCGGCGATTCATCATACCCTCTGTATTGTAAAACTGGTGAGGACGTAGACCAACGCTTATTCGACCTCGGCGCAAAGCGGGTTGTTCCGCTGGTGAAGTGTGATGTGGATTTTGAAGAAGCTGCGGCAGGTTGGTATAGGGCGATTGCATCGCATGTGAGTAATGCGGGTAATGTGAATAATGTGGGTAATCCCGAAGTATTGGGACAAGCGTTGGCAAATCCAGCGGTATCGGGACAAGTTGTGGGTTCTTCTCAAGAATCGTTAGCTATTGCTGCTGTTCCTAAGAAATCGGGAAAGAAAAATTACGAAGGAAGGATCACCAAAACGATAAACCTCAATGACCGCGGATCATTAAAAGAGACTTATCATATAGAGATTGTTACAGACGAAGCACTGGATTATGAACCCGGCGATTCTATTGCAATTATTCCCTCAAATAATGAGGACCTGGTTAACCATATAATTAATAAGGCGGGTGCGGATGCAAATGAAGTAATTACTTCAGGCAAATATACAGGTACGGTAAAGGAGTTATTGTTGAATAAACTGAATATCTGCCATCTCCTTACATCAACCGTAAAAAAATATGCTGACCTGTCAGGATATCAGTTTGCAGAAAAGCGAATGGACCTGGTTGATCTGTTACGTCTCTATCCGCTAAAAAACAATGTAGTATTTGTACAAGTCCTGGGCATATTGAATCCCATTGCGCCAAGGTTGTATTCCGTTTCTTCTGCTGTAACAGCAGGTGACCACGAAGTTCACATTACGGTGAGCCGTCACAAATTCCAAACGGAAGATGAAGAGAAATTTGGATTATGCAGCAGTTTCCTGGGCGACCTTCCGGTGAATAGTAAGGTCATTTTTTATATACACAGGAACAGATCCTTCAAACTGCCATCATCAGAAAAAGATATCATCATGGTGGGGCCCGGTACAGGCATCGCGCCGTTCAGGTCTTTCCTGGTTGAACGAGACCTTAAAGGAGATTTGGGCAGAAACTGGCTATTTTTTGGTGAACAACATTTCCAGTCGGATTTTCTTTATCAGACAGAAATTCAACAGTACCTGCAGACCGGTGTACTTCATAAGGTAAGCCTGGCATTTTCACGCGACCAGCAGGAAAAAATTTATGTGCAACACCGTATGCTTGAACAAGGTGATGAACTATATAAGTGGTTAACCAACGGTGCTGTTTTTTATGTTGCCGGAACCAAAGATCCTATGAGTATAGATGTTGAAAAAACACTATTGCGAATAATTGCAAAGCATGGACAAAAAACTGAGGAGGAAGCTATTGCTTTCCTGGACCAGATGAAGAAAGAGGAGAGGTATCATAAAGACGTGTATTAGTTTAGGTTAACTCGTAAAACGAAAAAACAACTAGTACAAAACCGTACCAATTATTAACGTAAGCCAGATTATTAAGAAGTTTATTCATTTACTATGCCTGATCCACATAAATTATCGCCAGTCGAACGCATCAAAACAGCTAGTGACGGACTTCGCGGTACGTTAAAGGAGAGCCTTACCGATGATATCACAGGAGCTATTAAAGAAGATGATCAGTCGGTCATAAAGTTCCATGGAATGTACCAGCAGGACGACCGTGACCGTCGGCAAGAACGCAGTGAGAAGAAACTCGAATGGCTTTATTCGTTTATGATCAGGCTGAGGCTGCCCGGCGGATTTATTACTGCGGAACAGTGGAAAGGGCTACACCATATTGCCGGCGAACATTCTACCGGTGTCATCAAGATCACTACAAGGCAAACCATACAGTTGCATGGTATCATAAAATCGGACATCAAACCAACGCTCAAATCCTTTGACACATTTCACCTTGATTCCATTGCGGCTTGTGGTGACGTAAATCGTAATGTAACCTGCAGTGCCCATCCAAAGCAAAGTAAAGTGCACGAGGAAGTATTTGCATATGCAGACCAGATCAGCACGATGGCTTTACCCAGGACAAGGGCTTTTTATGAGATATGGCTCGACAAAGAACCATTAACGAATAAGGAAGAAGAAAAAGATCCGTTGTATGAAAATCGTTACCTGCCGCGAAAATTCAAGATTGCCATTGCCATACCTCCGAATAATGATGTTGATGTATTGTCGAACGATTGTGGCCTCATCGCCATCATCGAGAATGATAAACTAATAGGATTCAATATCACCGCCGGAGGCGGGCTCGGTACCACCCATGGTAACTCATCAACTTATCCCCGTTTGGGTACCATGCTAGGCTTTTGTGAGGCCGGAGAAAAGACCTTGAAAGTAGTGTATGAAATTATTACTGTGCAGCGCGATTTTGGCAACAGGAGTGACAGGAAATTGTCGAGGCTCAAATACACCATAGACAATATGGGTATTGAAGCTTTCAAAAAAGAAGTGGAATCTAGGTGTGGTTTCGCGTTTGAAACGCCCAGGCCTTATGCCTTCACTGAAAGAAAGGATTATTTTGGATGGAATGTAAACCATGAAGGAAAATGGTATTATACGGTTTTCGTTGAGAGTGGTAGAATTACGGACAATGAAAATGGTTCCTTGAAGACGGCGTTGTATGAAATAGCGCTCACAGGAAAAGCAAATTTCAGGTTCACCTGTAACCAGAATATCATCGTTTCGGATATACAAGACCGTGACAGGGATGAAATATCGGGGTTGCTCGAAAAACACGGCGTGATTGCCACAACATCGGGAAGCTCAGCGATGAGAAAAAATTCGATTGCCTGTGTAGCGTTCAATACTTGTCCGCTTGCACTGGCAGAGGCCCAACGATACCTTCCTACGCTGATCACCAAAATTGAACCCTTGCTTGCCCGGCATGAATTGTCGGATGATGAGATCAGTATACGCATGACGGGCTGCCCCAATGGGTGCGGCAGGCCTACACTGGCTGAGATTGGCCTGATTGGAACGGCATATGGGAAATACAACCTTCATCTTGGGGGCGATAGAAACGGCCTGAGGTTGAATGTTAAGTATAAAGAAAATCTGGAAGAGGCCGATATCCTTAGGGAACTTGATGTATTGCTGGGCAGTTACAGCAAGGAACGTGAAATAGGAGAGAGCTTTGGTGATTATACCAGCAGGAAAAAAATTGTTCAGCATGTTTAACTATGATGGATTTTTTGAAGGGAAGCTTAACGCGCTGAAGCAATCAGGTGCTTACCGGAATTTTGTGGATGTCAATAAAAGCGCGGTACACTTTCCGCATTTTCATTATCGCGATAAGAATGGTATTCAGCGATCTGCGGTGAATTGGTGCAGTAATGACTATTTGTGCATGAGTACGCACGAAGACGTAATTGCAAAGCTTTCCTTTACGGCTCACCGTAGTGGAACCGGCAGCAGTGGAACGCGCAATATTTCTGGTACAACTAATCATCACCGTGAGCTTGAGACCGAGCTTTCAAATTGGATGGGCAAAGAAGCTTCGCTATTATTTAATGGCGCCTACCAGGCTAATGTAACAAGCCTCCAAACCATCGGAAGAAGTCTGCCTGAACTGACTTTCATTTCAGACGAATCCAACCATGCCTCACTGATAGAAGGCATGCGTGCTGCAGGCAATCGAAAAATAATTTTTCGGCATAACGACTTACAACACCTGGAGCAGGTGCTTCAGTCATTGCCTTTAGACCAGCCAAAATTACTGGTCATCGAATCCGTGTATTCCATTTCCGGAAACGTGGCGCCGTTGAAACAGATCCTTGCTTTGTGCAAACAATATGGCGCATTAAGTTATGTGGATGAAGTACATGCAGTTGGACTCTACGGACCTACAGGGGCGGGCATGTTGGAGCAGGTGTTTTTGCAAGATCAGGCTGATGTGATCAATGGAACATTATCAAAAGCCATTGGTGTATATGGAGGTTTTATCGCAGGTTCCCTACAGCTCATCGATTTCATCAGGAGTTTTGGCAGTGGATTTATTTTCACTACTTCACTTCCTCCGGCTGTTTGCAGTGCTGCCTTAAAAAGCATTACGTTAATCAGGCAACATCCGGAATGGCGGAAAGCATTTATGGAAAATGTCGGGTTGCTCAGGGACGCTCTTCAACAATACGGGATCCGTTTTGCTGATAATGCTTCACATATCACTAAAATACCGATCACCGGTGCCATCAAATGCAGGGAAGTGGCAGAGAGGCTCCTTGAGGAGCAGGGTGTGTATATGCAGCCGATCAATTTTCCAACTGTACCTGTGGGAAGTGAATGTCTGAGGATCATTATAACGTCAAAACATCAGCCAAAACATATTCAGCATCTGGCACTAAGCTTAAAGAAAATTATGTATGGAAAAACTCAGGATCACCGGACGCAGTTCGCGATTATCGCAGCTGCAGATTGAAAAGGTGAAGCACTCCGTCCTGCAGTTCTATCCGGATATGCAGGTGGATCTGATCACCCGGGAAAGCGTTGGGGACACACTTATTGATGTACCATTACAAACAGTTGAAGGAACGGATTTTTTTACCGGTGACTTTTACGATTCACTTAAGCACGGCGAAGCCGATATAGCTATTCATTCAATGAAAGACATGAGTGGTGAACACTATTTTTCAGGAAATGAATTTGCTGTCGTGGATCGCGATGACGTCAGAGATATTGCCATCTTCAATTCAGGTATAGATGAAAAATTGAAAGCCGGTCAGGTAATCACCATCGGGACATGTTCCCCCAGAAGGGAAACCATGGCGCTTGAATTTTTGAAAAAAGCACTTCCGCAGGTTGGTCCGTTCAGTATTAAAACAAAAGTGATTCGGGGCAATATTGAGGACAGGGTAAGAAAACTTCACGACAAGCAATACGATGGTATCATCCTGGCGACAGCTGGTTTGAACAGGTTGCTGGACGATGCAAATGGCAACACAGGATTAAATGATCTGCTCGTTGACAAAAGACTGATGGTCCTGCCATTATTTGAATGTGTTCCCGCGCCATGCCAGGGAGCTATTGTTGCCGAAGCACTGCCATCCAACCAAAAAGCAGTAGAGATTTTACGACGAATAAATCAACCCATACTCAAGGCAACCTGTACACGGGAAAAGGAGATTGCCCTTGGCTACGGAAGGGGAAGTATGCAGGAGTTTGGCGTGGTGAGTTTTCAAAAAGGCAACCATACAGTGTATTATAGTGCGGGAAAAAACAGCAACGGAGATTCTTTTGAACATTGGGAAGGATTGCCTGAACGATTCCATGGAAACCTGTTCAGTGCATCGAATCATATGGGCAAATTTTATGATTATACATTTGAACCCATCCACCAAATCAACGCGCCTGTTGTATTTGTTGCCAATTTCAAAGCAATACATGACCAGTGCACCATCGAGTTATTGAAACGGAAGAAACTTTGGGTTTCCGGAACAAAAACCTGGTACGAACTGGCAAAAAAAGGATTGTGGATCGAAGGTTCGGCGGATGGACTAGGCATGGAAACTTTGTTGAAACCCTGGTCTATGCCTCTGTTGCAATACAGAAAGGCTGATGTGCACGTCCTGACAAACGACGAAGGCCGTATTAACTGGCAGCATAAAGGATGGAAGGCATCTTCGGGTTATGCATTGGTGCCGCGCAGGGACACAGAAATTGCCTCAGATATTGCAAAAGCAGATTTTTTATTCTGGACCAGTTACGGCCAGTTTCGTTTATACAAAGACGTAATCCAAAAGCCGGCCGTACATGCTTGTCTTCAGGGTGAAACAGCAACATTATTGAAAAAAGCAGGCATTGAACCGGTATTATTTCCCACCATTAAAGCATTTGCCCAATGGCAGCAGAGCATATCCATAACATAACCAACAGGCGGATGCGGGTAAATCCTCATATGCGTGAACTTGCTTCGCGCGTAAATCTTTCCCACAAAGACTTTATACAGCCTTTGTTTGCCAGCGAGGCCCTTTCTGTTCGTGAACCGATCAACTCTTTACGGGGAATGTATACCGATACCCTGGATTCAATGCGCAGGCAAATCAGTGACGATATAGAAAAAGGCATCACTAAATTTTTATTATTTCCGATACCTGTGAAACATGTTGGAACGGAAATGGATTTTTCGTTTGCTGTTGAGGCTATTGAGACCATCAAATGGGAATTTGGTAACGACATATGGTTAAGTGCAGATTGTTGTTTATGCGCATATACTACAAGTGGTCATTGCGGGATATTATCTGCTGATGGAGCTTCCGTCGATAATGCGGGGTCAGTTATCGCCATCAGCAACTATGCATTGCAGTTAGCGTCGGCTGGCGCCGATAATATTGCGCCCAGTGATATGATGGATGGCAGGATAGGGGCGATTAGGAGTAAGCTAGATAAGGAGGGGTACGATGGAGTTTCGATCATGAGTTATTCCGCAAAATTCAGTTCGCAGTTATATGGTCCATTCCGGGATATCTGCCATTCTGCACCTTCCGGAAGTATCAGTAATCGCAAATCATACCAGCTTTCACCGCTGAATCCTTACGATGCGTACAAGTGTGCCGAAAGGGATGCAAAAGAAGGCGCTGATATCATCATGGTAAAACCTGCGGGTTGGTATACAGATATTATTGCCGGGATAAGGCCATCCATAAAGCTACCCATAGCTGCTTACCACGTGAGTGGTGAATATGCATCTATAGAATTGATGGCGGAAAAGAACTGGATAAACAGGGAAGCTGCACACACCGAATTATGGTCGGCCTTAAAAAGGGCTGGTGCAGACATTATTATCTCCTATGCCGGCAGGAATGCTGCGCAATGGATCAAAGAAATGGAATACTGAACATGCCATCCGCCAATACCATACAAAAAAATACCCTCTATCCGGTATTCCTGAAACTGGAGCAGATGAGCGTTCTGCTCGTTGGGGCGGGTAATGTTGGATTGGAAAAACTACAATCCATCCTGGGTAATAGTCCGGCTGTTAAACTCACTATTGTAGCCCCGATGGTGAGGCCTGAGGTCCGCGACTTTACTGCCGCTTATGAGCTGGTTACTATTATTGAAAAGCCTTTTGAAGATACTGATCTCGAAGGGATGGACCTTGTTGTGGTTGCAACGGACGACAAGGCGCTGAATGAAGTGATCCGCGACCTCGCGCATAAAAGAAAGATATGGGTAAATGTCGCCGATACGCCCGCTCTATGTGATTTTTACCTGGGAAGCATAGTGCAAAAGGGAAACCTGAAGATTGCCATTTCCACCAATGGTAAGTCGCCCACCACGGCTAAGCGAATCAAGGAATTATTGAATGAACATCTGCCCGACCAGATCGACGAGGCTATTGAAAACCTTTATGCGATCAGGAAACAGTTGAATGGAAATTTTGAAGACAAGGTCAAACAGCTCAATGAGATCACCAGTATCCTGGTAGAAAAGCCAGTGAAAAAGCGTGAAGATAAATGGAGAAAAATTGCCACTTATTCTTTGAGCATATTCATGGTCATGCTGCTCGGACATTTTATTTTTTCTTACCTGCCATTACGGGAAATGGCAGACGGTACGGTAGCCTGGTATAAGACACTCGACCCTAATTTTCACTGGATGGTGCTTGCAGGTTTCCTTGCACAACTGGTGGATGGCGCTTTGGGCATGGGTTATGGTGTAACAAGCGCAACCATATTGCTATCGATCGGCGTTAACCTGGCGTCCATCAGCGGCAGTATCCACACTGCGGAAATGTTTGCCAGTGGGGCATCAGGGTACAGCCACTATAAATTCGGCAATGTCAATAAAAGAATGTTCAAGGCTTTGCTTATCCCGGGTGTGCTAGGCGCAGTTGCAGGAGCAATTCTGCTGACCAAACTCGGGAACACCCATGCAGACTATTTAAGGCCTATCATGGCCGTATATACGATGTTCCTGGGCATCAGGATATTCATCAATGCATTTCGAAAAAACAAACCGCAGAAAAAATTCAGGCATTATGGATGGCTTGCGGGTGCAGGTGGATTTCTTGATTCATTTGGTGGCGGCGGATGGGGCCCCATTGTAACCACTACACTAATCACCAAAGGGCGAAGCCCTAAATATGTTATCGGTTCAGTAAGCCTTACCGAATTTTTTGTCACGCTGGCCAGTGCATTTACATTCTTTACTATGCTTGGTGTGAGTCACTGGCAGACCATACTGGCCTTAATCATTGGCGGACTAATAGCCGCTCCTCTGGCAGCCAAACTGGCTGGCCGACTACCAAAAAAAGCTTCATTTATCTTATTAGGTATCCTCGTGATGATTTGGAGTATGCGTATATTGATCAAGGTTATTTCATGATGCAAACCATCGGACTGATGTCGGTACCTGTGAAAAGATGTCTGCTGCTATTGGGCTGTACATTTATGGTGTTTTTATGCTACGCTCAACCTGTTCAACAGAAAACTTCGCTAAGCCAGATATGGGCAGGATATTTCAACCAGTCGAGGTTTAATAAGAAATGGGGCCTTTGGTTGGATGTGCAGGTCCGTACCAAGGATAACCTGGTAGATAGTTTGCTTACCGTTGTTTTTCGGCCGGGATTGACATACTATATCGGGGAACATAGCAGGCTTACTACCGGTTACGCCTACATGAATCATTTTCCCGCCGATAATCCCGGCAACATTTCCCAACCAGAACACCGTTTCTGGCAGCAGTTTCAGTGGACAAAAAATTATACCCATATTCAGTTGAGTCAAAGGATAAGACTGGAAGAAAGGTTCAGAAGAAAATTCAATTCTCCGGATGAGTTGGCGGATGATAATTTTTTTAACTATAGGTTCCGTTATAGTGTGGGAATACAGGTTCCACTTACGAGGAGTGCCTTTAAAAAGGGTTCATTATCTGCTGTAGTGAATGATGAGATTATGGTCAATTTTGGCAAACAGGTGGTGTATAATGTGTTCGACCAGAACCGTCTGCTTATAGGGCTGAACTACTATTTCCAAGATAACAAAACATTGCTGCTGGCGTACATGAACCAGTACCAACAACTTGCCAGCGGTAACCTGTATGTTACTTCACACGTTTTACGGCTGGCATTTATGCAAAGCATAGATTTCAGGAAAACGGAAAACAAACCGTCGAATTAAATGATATCATGCGTCACAAGAGTGTGCGCTATCAGACTAATTATAACGTTCGGCACAATCCTATCAAACTTAATATTAGAACAAATAATTAAGCTAGTTAGGACTGCATTTGAACAGAAAAGTGAAGCAATCATGTTTTGTGAATCGGAATTTTTGACAATGAATAAAATCACATTTGTTCGGCTTAGATTTGGATGATATGAGGAAGATTATTGTATTTGCAGGTTTGATGTTC
>JANMMA010000003.1:0-3557 GCA_031372815.1 Sphingobacteriales bacterium | reverse complement strand
CCCGGCAAATCTGGAAATCCTGAAAAGTCCGGCTCCCGTATTATAACTATGCGCTCCCCATAATGGCGGAAATGTATAACCATAACCTTCTGCATTTGGTTTTCCAGCACCGTCGGGACTATGGCAGACCGCACACGTTCTCATATATACCAGCCTTCCCTTTGCTGTATCTGCTGCCCGGTCCAGGTAAGGTAAATCACTAATGCCCGAGCCCTTTGGCTTTTTCCCCTTTGGTATCTCGTCTCCCAGCCAGTGCATATAAGCGAGTATAGCCTTCATTTCATGGCTGCTGGTATCAATTGCTGTTCCATTCAGGCTTCGCTGCAGACAGTCATTCACCCTTTTGACAATGGTTTCTACACTTCCGCTTCTGTCCCTGAACTTTGGATAAGTAGAAACCACGGCGCTGTAATTATTGGCAAAAGGTATAGTGCCTGCATCGAGGTGGCAGTTCTGGCAATTCATTCCATTCGTAATGGCAGCTACTTTTCCTTTGGGACCAAGATAATAGGATGTATTAGCGATCAACTCATGACCATAGTAAGTTAGTGAGTCCTCCGGTTTGATCTGGTATTTATTCCAGCCACGCCAGGGTGCTTCTTCTTCCTGTACCGTTACTGATTGTGGTCCATTACAGGAAGTAAGCAACAAGACTGATATCACTACAGTTGTCCATTTCATTTACCGCCCTAAACTAAGGTAATTTTTCCCTGATTAATCCATAGACCCAGGTTCCCGCCAAAGCACTTAGTATAGTTACACCCACCACGGTGGCTCCGGAGCCAAGTTGAGCAAACAGCGGGCCCGGACATGCGCCGGTCATTGCCCATCCAAATCCAAAAATTGTACCGCCATAGATCTGGCCCTTATTGAACGTTTTTTCCGGCAATACTATCTGCTCTCCATAAATAGTTTTCACCTTAAATTTCTTGATCAGAAAAACCGAAATCATACCCACTACTACAGCGGATCCGATTACACCGTACATGTGAAAACTTTGGAGGCGAAACATTTCCTGTATCCTAAACCATGAAATCACTTCTGATTTTATCAGTATGATGCCAAACAAAACGCCAGCTGCGAGGTACTTCAACAAATGCCACCACGGCTGGGAGTCTTCCATATTGTTAACACAGACTGCATCAAGAGAGCGGGTCTCAAAGTCAGTATTGAGGTCTTTTATCTTCGCGTATTCTTTTGCGCTAGTTGACATGGTCGTGTTTTTAAAGTTTCATGATTACCGGGATCAATAGATTGGCCATTATAAATCCTCCAGCCATAAAACTTATGGTGGCAATGAGTGAAGGAAGTTGAAGGTTAGACAAGCCCATGATGGCGTGTCCGGATGTGCATCCACCGGCGTAACGGGTTCCAAAACCAACCAGGAAACCGCCAACAACGATCAATACAAATCCGCGAACAGTCAACAGCGCCGGCCAATTGAAAATTTCCCGGGGAATCAGAGAATCATAATTGGTGATCCCGTACCCGCTAAGTTCATCTGCCAACCTGGGGTTTACAATCACCGGATCAGGGCTATATAGGAATAATGCAACGATGGCTCCCCCGATCATAATGCCGGCAATAAATAAAAGATTCCAGGCTTCCTTCTTCCAGTCGTATTTGAAAAATGAAATGTTTGCAGGAAAACAAGCGGCACAAACATGCCTCAATGAGGAAGATATTCCAAAGGTTTTATTTCCCATAATCAGCAGCATGGGAACGGTTAGGCCGATAAGGGGACCCGCCACATACCAGGGCCAGGGTTGCCGGATCCAGTCTATGATTGACATAACAACATATTTAAGGTGCAAATTTCCGATAAAAAAAATGAATCTATGTGATCAATGTCACCGCATAAAAAGGGGGGTGTGGAAACGCCCCCCGTACTAATCCTCAAACACACTAATAAAAAAGAAACTATAATAAAGTGGTCGGACAAACGTAGTCTGTCATTTTAAACTTTTCAGACTCTTTGATGGCCTTGAATCCACCTTTAATATCGATCAGGTTTTCAAAACCCCTGGCCTTGAGCGTGGAAATAAAAATCATCGACCTGTAACCGCTGGCACAATGGACATAATATTTTTGACTCCTATTGATCTGTTGCATGCTTTCATTAATAAAATCCAGCGGTGCATTCTCAGCATTATCTACGTGCTCAGAATCATATTCGCTTTTTTTCCGCACGTCAAGAATATTTCCCTTCCCTTTTGCCATTATCGCGTTGAGTTCGTCAGTAGTAACCTGTTCAACATGGTCAGATTCTTTTCCAAATTTTTTCCATGCTTCATATCCTCCTTCGAGATATCCGATACAATAATCATAACCAACCCTTGCAAGCCTTGTTACTATTTCTTCCTCCCTTCCCGGATCGGCAACAATAAGTATCTGCTGTTTGATATCAGGGATCATCGCACCAACCCATGGCGCAAAGCTTCCATCAATCCCTATATTAATTGAGTTTGGAACAAATCCTTTTGCAAAAACATCAGGTTCCCTGGTATCAAGAATCAATGCTCCTGTTTCATTAGCGGCAGCTTCGAAAGCAGCAGGGCTCAATGCATGATTGCCACGTTTCAGTACCTCTTCAATACTATCATAACCCTGAATGTTCATCAATACATTTAAAGGAAAATAAGCAGGCGGCGCTACAAGGCCTGTTAGCACTTCTTTTTTAAATTCTTCTTTTGTCATATCAGGCCTAAGGGCATAATTCGTAGCCTTTTGATGACCAAGGGTGTCTGTTGTCTCTTTACTCATGTTTTTACCACAGGCACTACCTGCTCCATGTGCAGGATACACGATAATATCATTTGACAAAGGCATGATCTTGTTTCTCAACGAATCATACAGGTGTTCAGCAAGTATTTCTTCCGTTAACTCTGCTTTTACTTTTTGTGCAAGGTCTGGTCGGCCTACGTCCCCGATAAACAGCGTGTCGCCTGAAAATAATCCGATATCCTTTCCATTTTCATCCTTTAATAAAAAGCATGAAGACTCCATGGTGTGACCGGGAGTATGCAGGACCTCTATGATAAGTTTTCCAACTTTTAATATTTCTCCATCTGATGCGATATGTGCCTCAAATGAAGGGGCTGCCGTGGGTCCATACACAATCGTAGCTCCAGTTGCTTTCGCAAGGTCGATATGGCCTGACACAAAATCAGCATGAAAATGTGTTTCCAAAACATACTTGATGTTTGCATTGTCTTTTTTCGCTTTTTCAACATAGGACGTAATTTCCCGAAGTGGGTCTATGACCACTGCTTCTCCATCACTTTCTATATAATATGCACCCTGTGCAAGACATCCGGTATAGATTTGTTCAATTCGCATTTTTTAACTGCTTTTTAGTTTTACAAAAATGAATCTTTAATTAAATATGGTCTATGACTTTTGTCACATTTGCTTTTTCACGGGAAGAAAAGTTCTTTTATAATGATGTAGATGCCCATCAATAACACAAACCAACCAAATCCCTTCTTGAGTTTTTTTGCATCAATGCTGTGGCTCAGTTTGTTACCGATGAAAATGCCTGCTATGGCTAATGCTGT
>JANMMA010000042.1:0-10935 GCA_031372815.1 Sphingobacteriales bacterium | reverse complement strand
CATCCAGCTAAATGCTAAAATGGTCGTTGTTCTTGCAAGAAAGAGACAGTTACCCCTAAACCGGTCAAGTTTCCGATGAACCTGACGTGGCCATTTTCATACAGCAATCCGGTGGCAAGATCCTCTTTCAATAACAGCGGGCCGTCTGCGTCCAGGTAATCCACTAGCGGAGAAAGATGGATCATCGCGGATGTTCCGATGGTAGACTCATTCATACAGCCCAGCATAATCTTAAGGTTCAACTGCCTTGCCTGTCTAATCATTCTGCGGGCAGGTGTGGGTCCGCTGCATTTTGTAAGTTTGATATTGATACCGTGGAAAAAACCCTGGCATTTTTCCACATCGTGTTCGCTTACACAAGCTTCATCTGCAAATAAAGGAATTGAAGAGTTCTCAAATAACTTCTTCATGTCTTCCCAGTTATCTTTCGCGAGGGGTTGTTCAACAAGTTCAACACCAAGTGATTTCATTACAGGTATCCGGGTCATGGCCTGTTCAAGCGTCCAACCCGCATTTGCATCTACCCGTATTACAGCGTCAGTATGTTTTCTAAGGTTAGCCAACATGTCCATATCCTCAGGAAAACCCACCTTGACCTTATAAACGGGCCATGGTTTGCTCTCTATTTTGTTGATCATAACCTCTTCCGAGTCGATCCCAATGGTATAATCAGTTTGCGGAGTACGAAGCAGATCGGTCTGCCATAACACATTCAAAGGTTTATTGGTCATTTTGCCAAAAAGGTCCCATCCTGCCATATCAAGTGCACAAACAAGAAAAGGATTGTCCGGAAACAGATGGTGCAGGAAATGCCAATAGCGTTCCGGATCGGTAAGAGCAAATTTTTCAACCAAGGATTTTTTCCGCTCCAGGTCTTCCATCATTTTTTCTACGGGAATGTTATAATAGGTAATTGACGGTGCTTCTCCATATCCTTTTAACCCTCGGTATTCTAACTCGGTTATGAAGGTTGGTTGGTATGTTTTGGTTCCCTTTGAAATGGTGAAAGGATGATGAAAAGCCAATTGCCTGGTATAATATCGAACGATCATAATCTTCCTCCGGAGGCTACCAATTGTTTAAGGTCTGCATTGAACTGCTTTTCGCGGATCAGGTTTTCCATAGTCATATGCATGCGATATTTCCAGTAGTGTTTTGCATTGGCAGGAACGTTAATCCTTTCTTCATGTGGATTTTCCCGGCGCAGGTGTTCATCTATCCCCATGATATCCTGTAACTGAAAAATGCTCCACATGGCAGGGGAATAAAGATGTTGTATCAGTATCGACCTGTTGATCCAGGCCTCGCAATAATAAGGCGCTTCACTGTATTGACCCAATTCACTATTGTAGAAGCGCTGCGTTTTACTGCGTTCTTCTTCCCACCAGCCGCGAATAGTACTCATGTCATGAGTAGATGGGGTTACTACCGATAAATATGGTGCCTCATTAGGGTGAAAGAATTCTTTTTTGGGGTCCTTGGGCATGCGTTGAATTTCAAGGCTTAATATTCCTAATTGTTTCATCAGGTCAGGCACGCATGCCGGAACCAGTCCAAGGTCTTCCCCACAGATCAACATATCACTCGCCCGTTTAAGCGCAGGAAGTTTTTTCATTGCTTCTTTTCGCCAGAATTCATCCTGTCGGCGGAAGAAATAATTAACATAGATATCTTTCAATTGCTCCTGGGTATGTATGTCAAGATAGCGGAATGAAAAAGTGGACTGCATATTAAACCGGAAATGAAATGCAGTTCCCTGCGATTCCTTTTCTTCGAATAAAATAACATTTGAAATAAGATCGAATAGTCCATGTTTAATACGATCATTTTCCTCGTTTAGTTCGAGCGAGCCAAAATGCTGTTCTATTTTTCGCTGCGTGTTAAACGCCTCCTTTAATTCGAACTGTCCAGGCGCTGATTCTGCCAGGAAAGGTTTAAATTTTTTTTCATTTGGACCGAACATCTCCCAAAGAATGGCATCATTAATAAATGGCTGGCAAAAACGATGCTGATCGAACCATATATTCTTTTGATGAAATTCGTTGATATATATTGGGATAGATGGAACAAAGTGTCCCATAATGCCTTCAACTGCATGTTCGGGAATGGACCAGATTCTGAAAAAACCCAGTATATGGTCTATCCTGAAAGTGTCGAAATATCGGCTCATTTGTTCAAACCTTCTCTTCCACCATGCAAAACCATCTTCCTGCATTTTTTTCCAGTTATATGTTGGAAAGCCCCAGTTTTGTCCTTTTACGGCAAAGTCATCCGGGGGTGCGCCGGCCTGTTGGTCCATATAATAAAGTTCGGGGCTCATCCATGCATCTACCCCATTTCTACTAATGCCAATAGGAATATCGCCTTTCACAATTACCCCGTTTTTACCTGCATAATCATGAGCTTCCTGAAGTTGAAGATGAAGGTGAAACTGGGTGAAATATTGAACCGCTATTTGATCAAAATGCTTATTTGAAGACTGTGTGAATTTTTCAATCTCCTGTTCATTATACACCGAAAAAGTTTTCCATTTCCGGTAGTCGGCCGAATTATATTTATCCCTCAGATAACTAAATGCGGCATAAGGAACCAGCCAGTCCCTATTTTCATTAAAGAAAATTTTGTATGCTTCGGTAGCAAAAACTTTATCTTTTTGCAACTGAAACAAGTCCCGGATCACACTGAGTTTAAGTTTCATTACCGCTTCATAATCGAGTGCGGGAAAGTCATTTAATTCTTTTTGTTTCTTACGTAATGACTTAACCGAACCTGTGAATTCTTTACCTGCAACTTTTTCAAGGTTCAGGTAAATCGGATGAAGTGCAAAAGCTGAAATGGCTGAATATGGATAAGAATCACACCATGAATGTGTGGAAATGGTGTCGTTTACCGGAAGTATTTGCACTAATTTAAGCCCTGTGATTTTTGCCCAGTCTACCAGCAATTTTATATCAGTGAATTCACCTACACCAAAACCCTTCTCAGACCTTAAACTGAATACCGGAATAGCAACACCTGCTGCACGCCATGTGCTATTGGGCAGTTGTGCAAAACCGTCCCGGACGATAGTAAATTTTTTTCGCGTGTCATTGGGATAAATGATTCTGTTATCGCCACCTTCATATTCAATAAATCTTTTTTGTTTTGGATCATACACACCGTATTTATAAGTGAGCGGGAACTGTTCATTGGATAAGTTTACGCCTGCCGTCCACCAATCACCCTCTTTTCCCATTTGAACAGCAGTTTCACTTTCCCATGAACCCAGGGCTTTTCCATTTCCAATGATGCACAATACTTCATGTTTTTTTAGCAGTGGTGCCTTTACCATGAACACGTGCGTATTTCCCCGGTAGGGTTTCGGCTTGGAAGATGGTCTCGGTGAGGATAACAATACATTTTTGAAAGGCGCGGTATAAAAAGCATTTTGAAATTCTCCTGCATGATTCCATGTATCGATGCAGTCAACTTCTTCGGCAGTGATCCTGCCAATATCTACAAACCTGTCATCACCCCATTCAACAATCTCTTCTTCATTAGTTTCCCGTAGAATATACTTATAATGAAAACTGGCTGGTGGTATTGTTAGATCGTCACCAAGATCAACACTGGCCTGCCAAAGCTGCTCATTTAGCCAGGTCATAGGGAAGGCACGTGAAGATTCATTTTCACCCAGTTCTTTCAGATCTCCGGAAATTAACAGCGACTGGCCGGGATGTGTTGAAAAGCGCAAAGTGAAGCGAATCGTCATAACAGTGAAGTTTGGGGTATAAAAATAAGGAAGCAAGTGTAAAAACTACACATTATCCCGGGCTTTTCTCTTTATTATTATGGTGGAAGCCATTATCTTCGCAAAAACTAATACTAATGGCAAAATCCAGAAGTTTCTACTGGCTCATGTTTTTAAGTTCCCTTGCACTGGCCGTAGTGATTTATCTTTTTGCTCCTTCTTTTACCTCCCTGACCGTTGTTCCCATTACTACTTTTCTTGTTAAGGCCCTCGACCTGATATAATTATAGCATTTCCCTTATCTGTCTAACTCTCCCCAGGGTAACGCAATTTTATGTCTTTCCTGCCAACATTGTGATAATGGTCTGCGACTGCTGTCCTTTTTATAGACCACTCATCCCGTACACAATTCAATCATCATTACCACGTTTTAGTTAACAATTCTTTAGTAACAAATGGTCAACAAAGGCGTCAAATAGATGTAGGTAATGAAATAAAGCTCTTTGAATAATATTCAGGAATGGGTCCGAAATACCTGAAGATTATCATTTTCCATCTATTTAGTGCCATGTTTTTGAATTATTTTCAAATTTCTTAACTTTCGGCATTTGCAGATGTTATAATAAAGATTATCTTTGCGGAGCCAAAAGAAAATAACTGCTCTGCCTGGTTTCTCAGGATGTTTTAACCACGATTGCTTCCAACAACACAGTTTTTTTAACCACTCATCCTGAGCTTTTACCAAACATAGTAATATGTATTGCATAGTAGTATAAAAATTCCATATCTTTGATAAATAATTGAAAGGACACATAAAAATGAAACAAGAGAACAATATGAAACGCGAGATGAATCAAGTGAATCCAAAGGCAGGAACACTTAAACAGAACATGATCAATTGGAGCAATATTAAGACTGCTTCCAGGAAATTGATTGCCTCAATCATGATGTTAGCAATAATAGTCATGACGCCCGGAGTAATCCAGGCAAAACCGGGAACCGGTGACACTTGTTGCACACTGGCTGAAACAACAAGACTGGTTAAACTGGTGAAAGCTGTTAAACTTAGCCTTCCATCCAGTGAATTGGTTAAAAAAGCCGACATTGAAGCACACCGTAACCTGGTAAAATCTCTGACGGAAAGCAAAATGAAACAGTTCAGTGCCATGTTTGCGACCAGTGATAACGAGATCAATCGATCTTTCAGAAATGAAACTACAATTTCTCTACCTGTAGCCCGCGAGGATGCTGACATTACTGTAACAACGCTCTTCCAGGCAGAAAATATTAAGTTCGATGTTCAGGTCGCGAACAGCGATACAGACATCAGGGATATATTCCAGGCTGAGAATCAAGGGATAATCATGAATGTATCGTCTGCAAATGCTGACGATCAGATCACGACAAACTTCCTGGCTGAGAACATCACGCTTCCTTCTGCTGAGGTAGTTACTAAAGCTGACACGGAAATCAACAACCGCCTGGAAAATGATAACCTTAGGTTTGCAGTCAAATAATTAGTCAGTTGATTTGTTTTGAGAAGCCGGTGATATTTTCACCGGCTTTTTTATACTTAAATTTGCTGTCTGCAAAACGGGTTATCGTGGTGTTTACACCAAGGAAAGTCCGGACAGCCCAGAGCAGCATACCGGTTAAGCGCCGGGGTTCCGTGTCTACGGAATACAGACAGTGCCACAGAAAATAACAGCCTTCTCCCGTATATATGGGATTATCCGAAAGGAGGGTGATGGTGAAAATGTGGGGTAAGAGCCCACGGTATAGTATGGTAACATAATATACGGGTAAACCTTTTGTGCTGAAATGCCATGTATAGTAGCGTGAAGGGTTGCTCGCCCCGATTCTGAAAAGAATGCGTTACAGGGTAGGCAGATTGATCCCTGCGGGTAACCGCCTGGACAGATAAATGATAACCATCCCGCGACTGCGGGATACAGAATCCGGCTTACAGTTTTGCAGATTTATTAGCGAAGCAGGTCCAAAAGGATCGCTTCGCTTTTTTTCACGTATTGCGGATTACGGAAAGAATTAGCGGATTGACGGATTAACGGATTGACGGATTGACGAAATAGAAATACCAATTTCGAAAAGAGAAACATCTAACGCGTGATGCTAATACCTGCTGGTCCGTAAACAGTTTATATCTAGAAAATCCGCCAATCCGAAAATCCGCCAATTCGTTAATCCGTCAATCCGCAATCCGAAATTCTATTTATAATCGAAATAAATTTCCGTTGCGCCGTAACCGAAGGAAGGATGAAACTGGTTGACAAAGGATTTCACGGCTTTCTTATGACGAAGTATGTCATGTATCTCATCCCTTAGTTTACCACTACCAATGCCATGGATGACGATCAACTGTGACTGATGATTAAGCAGTGCAAGCTCGTAGAATTTTTCAAATGTTTTTAGTTGAAGGTCAAGCTTTGCCAGGTTACTCAGATGCTGCCAGCTATCCGTTAATTTTTCTATGTGAAGGTCAACCACCGTTCTGGCAGGTTCTGCATGATGCCGTTGAAACTTTCCGCCTTCATAAATACGATATCCGGCTTCCGACAATTTCGTCCAATCGGTTTCTTCCTCTGGCTTATCAGGATACTGATCAAACAAAATATAAGAAAAACTGGCTTCCTGTTTGAGCCTGGTGTCTTCAATTTGTTTGAATAATTGCTTCGGTTTTATTTTCAAACTGGTTTCCAAAAATGGCTGCTTCTTTTTATCAGCCGGATGGAGGCTAAACTCAATATCGAACTTCGGCGAATCATTCATGGCTTCCAGCGTGATATCGTGGAGATAAAAATCCTGTAACGCGATAATATCGTTCTTCAATTCAAAATCTGTTTCACCAAGAAACTTAAGGCTATACTTGAAATCAAGGTGATGTTCGGTTTGGTTAACCAGGTAGATCCTGAAGTATTCAACAATGTCATCATCAAAAACGTCTTTGTCAAAAATAGGAAGAAAGGAAAGCCAGACGCCTTCACCCACTTTGTACTTTGCGGTGGCTTTTTCTTTTTTGATGTCTTCCGCAAACTTTTTTGCTTTGGGAACAGGCGCAGGTTTTTGCGAAAATTTTTTCAAATAAGGGAAATCGATCTGATCAAGATACACTGGAAAGCGAACACCCTTCACCTCTACCAATGCCATTTCTGCATTGATGAAATCCACCACTTCCCCCTCTTCTCCCGAATGCAGGAGAACTACTTTATCTCCCTGTTGAAATTTCATTTTGTCGGATTTGTTGCCAGCCGGCTGTGCCTGTAACCATATAACCTGTATACCGATAAACCAAGTGCCATCCATCCAAAAAATACCATCCAGCTTTTTGCGGGAATTTCTATCATCAGGTAGAGGCAGCATAACACGCCCATGACCGGGATAAGTGAATAATTTCTTAAAAAAGTAAAATAGGAAATCACAGCAGCCATCAATATGAATAGTACAAACAAAATTTCCTGGTAGGATTCATTATTTACATTTGACACTGCGTCCCTTATTCTGCCGTTGGAAAAGTATACAAACACCAAAAACAATCCCGGTATAATAAATTTTCCATTGATATAAGGCAACTGAAACTTCCCATTTTCTTTAAGGCGCCTGGGCAGCATCAATACCCCTCCACTCACTAACACAAACGCGAATAATGTCCCGATGCTCGTTAGATCTGTCATCAGCTTATCGTCTACAAACAATACCAGTCCGCCAACCAAAAAGCCAGAGACAATAGTAGCAAAACCAGGTGTCCTGTATTTTTGGCTGATTTTTCCAAAGGACGCAGGAAGTAGTCCATCCCTGCTCATACTCATCCAAATTCTTGGTTGCCCCAGCTGAAACACTAACAGCACACTTGTAGCTGCAATAACGGCGGAAATAGAAATTACAAAACCTACTTTCTGCATATTGATCTTATCGAATACATAAGCCAGTGGATCTGTAACACCTTCAAACTCCTTATAGTTCACCATGCCGGTGATAACGAGTGCAATGATAACATACATCACTGTACAAATCACCAATGAATAGATCATTCCCCTGGGAAGATCCCGTTGCGGATTTGAACATTCCTCAGCCGTAGTTGAAATGGCATCAAAGCCGATATAAGCAAAGAAAACGGCAGATACTCCTTTCAGTACGCCGCCCATCCCGTTGGGAAGGAATGGCGTCCAGTTGGCCGTAGTGCCTTCTGAAAAAATAAACCACAGTCCGATCACCGCAATCATTACCAGGATAAATAACTTCAGCATTACCATCAGGTTTGCTGTTTTTTTGCTTTCATGTATACCAACATAGGCAAGCATGGTGATCAGGACTACTATAATAAATGCCGGAAGGTTGATGATGAGGTGAAAGCCGCCGACTGAAGGCGCATTGGTATATACCAGGTCGTTCAGGGGAAGGTTGTTTTCTACGGCTGCATTATATGCATATTTGGCGGTCTGATACCCCGTGGTAAGCCAGTCGGGCAGTGATATGCCTACAGCTTTGAGAATATTGTTGAAGTAGGCACTCCATGAAATAGCGACTACAATATTACCGATGGCATATTCCAAAATCAACGCCCACCCAATGATCCATGCGATCATTTCTCCGAAGGTGACATACGAATAGGTGTAGGCACTACCGGCAACGGGCACCCGAGAAGCAAATTCCGCATAACACAGGGCGGTGAAGCCGCAGGTCACTGCTGTGATAAGGAAGAGAAAAATGACACCTGGTCCGCCGTTATATGCGGCTGCACCAATGGTCGAGAAAATTCCCGCACCGATCACTGCAGCAATACCCATGAAAGTGAGGTCCCTTACACCAAGAACTTTGCGCAGTCCACTGCCGCTATGGTGTGCGTCCCCTATTCCCTCGTCTGATTCTTTGATAATGGCATCAATAGACTTCTTACGAAAAAGTGAATGGCGCATATGGTTCTGGTTATGGTGGTATTATTTATCACGCTGCACTAGATATTGTGCCAGTTTGATCAATGGTTCTTTCCGTACATTCAACACCGCAATATCTTCCAGGTGGCGGAAGGCGAGTTGCATATATTGTTCTTTTAATTGCCGTGCCCAGTCTTCAATTTCGCAATCGCGAAAGATCTTAAGCACCCGCTCAATTTTATTGTCGGAGGGTTGCTGCATCAGCTCGAGGAGTTCTTTTTTCTGTTGTGGGTTTGCCGTTTCCATTGCATGGATAAGCAGAAAAGTTTTTTTATTAGCCATGATATCACCGCCGACCTGTTTGCCAAATTTTTGGGGATCGCCAAAGGCGTCCAGGTAGTCGTCCTGCACTTGGAAAGCGATGCCCAGGTTTTTACCGAACTCATAAAGATGTCCCTGGTTCCCTTCGCCCGCTCCACCCAAGACAGCACCCATACGTAAACTGGCAGCAAGCAATACAGAGGTTTTCAGGGTGATCATCCTGATGTATTCATCCAGCGAAAGATCAGTGACCTTTTCAAAATCCATATCCAGTTGCTGACCTTCGCAAACTTCTTTTGCGGTTTGATTGAAGAGATGGAGTATACGACTGATAAATTTTCCATCCACTTTGTTCAGGTGTTCATAAGCCACCACAAGCATAACATCACCGCCCAGTAAAGCCGTGGGTTCACCATACAGGGAGTGTACGGTAGGCTTACCCCTGCGGAGCGGAGCTTTATCCATAATGTCATCATGGATCAGGGAAAAGTTATGAAATAGTTCAATGGCCGTTGCTACATGATAAGCATCACTGTGGATATCATCAAACAATTCATTACCCATCAGGCATAATATAGGTCGCACCCTTTTTCCTCCGAGGCCTAGAAAATATTCACAGGGATCATATAGAGTGGATGGAGCTTCAGGGAAATGCCTGGTATCAAAATGCCTTTCAAACTGTTGCTGTAAATCTTCAAAATGATGCATAAAGAAAGTCACGCGGTCACTACCTTGTATCAATGACCGGCTTTTTTATTTTTGGTTTTTTTAGATTTAGTTTTTTTCTGTTCTGCGACATCGTCTACATGCAGCACCCACTCATAATCAAGCTGTCGTTTTGCAAGATTCGCAGAAATTAGCTTTATCCTAACCTTGTCGCCCATCCGAAAACTTCGACCACTTCTTTTTCCGACCAGGCAATAGTCCGTGTCCATATGCCGGAAATCATCGTAGTCAAGCAGGCTCTGAACACTTACCAGGCCTTCACATTTATGCAGGATGGTTTCGGCCCAAAAACCAAAACTCGCCACACCACTTATAACAGCGTCGAATTCTTCACCAACGAATTGCTTCATGTATTCCACCTGCTTGTATTTATTGGAAGCCCTTTCTGCTTCCATAGCCGACCTTTCCCGGGCGCTGCTGTGTTTGCATTTCTCTTCCAGCTTTTTATCTATATATGGCTTTCCATTGAGACAGGTGTAGAGTATGCGGTGAACAAGTATATCAGGATATCGTCGGATGGGTGATGTAAAATGGCAGTAGTGTTCAAAAGCCAGTCCGTAGTGTCCAATATTATCGATCGTATACACGGCTTTGGCCATTGTTCTTATTCCCAATTGTTCCAGTACGTGCTGTTCCGGTTTTCCTTTAGCTTCCCGCAACATGGCGTTGAAAGAATGTGCAATGCCTTCAGGTGTGCTGGTATCAAAATGGTGGCCATACTTACGCGCAAAATCAATGAAAGGAAGCAGTTTTTCTTCATCCGGCTGATCGTGAACCCGGTAGGGAAAGGGAACAGGCTTCTTGTTGAGTTTTATTTTTGCTACTGACTCGGCGATGGTCCTGTTGGCGAGCAGCATAAATTCTTCGATGAGTTGATGCGACTCCTTACTTTCCTTAACCACTACGCCCAACGGCTTGCCATCGGCATCCAGTTTGAACCGCACTTCCGTAGAAGAAAAATTTATGGCACCACGCTTAAACCGCTGCTTGCGAAAATGCTGCGCCAGTTCATTCAGCAATAAAATTTCTTCATGATACAATCCATTACCCGATTCAATTATTTCCTGCACGTTTTCATAAGTGAACCTATGGTTTGAATGCATGATGGTCTTGCCGATCCAGTGTTGTTTAATCTCACCTTTAGGGGTGATTTGAAATATACATGAAAACGTGAGTTTGTCTTCATGCGGCCGCAATGAACAAAGTTCGTTCGATATTCTTTCAGGGAGCATGGGAAGTACACGATCAGGTAAATAAACGGAAGTCGCC
>JANMMA010000015.1:0-3330 GCA_031372815.1 Sphingobacteriales bacterium | reverse complement strand
GCAATACAAATCATCATCTCCGTCATTGTCAGCATCAAGAAACAAAATACCCATATTTTCAGGTCTTCTTGCATCTTTTGCTGTAATGGAGGGTAAGCTCTTGCGAATAAACTTTCCATCCTCCTGTTGAACAAAGAATTTTCCGGAGTTGTCACCAGATCCACCGATAAAAAGATCGTCCATTCCATTGCCATCGATATCTGATACCGCTAAGCCTGGCCCATACTGCGACAATTTATGAGGAATGAGTCTCTCCTTGTCAAAATCAATATATTCCATTTCATTGTGCATATGATTAATGCCCTTTTGCATGGTCACATCCGTAAACAAACGGGAAGTTGTTGTGATGGTAGAATTAGGCTGGTAAGGAACAGCATTTCGTATATCTACTTCCAACAACTGATTGACAGGAATATGTTTAAGTATCTCTTTCTTAAAACCAGGCCACTCGATGATAACTGAGTCAATGTTTTTTGCTTCACCCAATCCAAAAAATAGCCTGTTGTCAGTGGTAGACAGGTATCCCCTGTATGGTGAGTTCTCCGCTACTTGTTTTTTACCGTTTCCATAATACAATGCTGCAATGGCACCAATACCATAAAAATTCTCCGCTTTTCCTTTAAAACTGATTTGCAGGTAGTTTGCTGTTGAATCATTTACCTGCCGAATAGTATTTTCATATAAAAATGCTTTATCGTTGATATTATTGATAACGTAATCAAGATCGCCGTCATTATCGAGATCAGCGCTTACAGCTCCGTTTGAAAATGATGGCTCAGTCATGCCCCATTTCTTAGTACTATTTTCAAATCTTAAATTTCCTCCATTCTTAAAAACATAGTTCGGAATTTTTACTTGTGGAATTTGATCAATCAACTGCTGTTTTGTAGCCAATTGTGACTTGAGGTTTCGAAAAGCTGCAAAATCATGATCTGTAACATCTCTGGGGTACCCGTTGGTAATAAAAATATCCCTGTTGCCATCATTATCTCCGTCAGCCATTAATACACTCCAGCTCCAGTCGGTTTCTGCTGTTCCGGTATAAAATGATATATCACTGAATACAGGATGTGAGACAGAATCTTCATTTGTTCGGGCCGGACCACCGTTTAACTGTAAAGTATTTCTTACATATTGCAGCACTATACCTTCATATTCCTGTTTCTGATAAATAAAATAATTATTACTGCCCATGTTCTTCTTCTTCCTGAAGTTATCCTCCGGGTTCATATCTACAGTGAAAATGTCTGGTAGGCCATCATTATTGATATCAGCAATGTCGGTACCCATTGCATTCTGAGAGGTATGTTTGAAATATGCTTTAGCCATGTCGGAGAATGTACCATTCCTATTATTGATATATAACAAGTCACTCCCGTAAAAATCATTGGCAACGTAAATATCTTTCCAGCCATCTCCATTGATGTCGGATATTGCGAGTCCAAGACCGAAGCCATTATGTACAATCCCGGCTTCTTTTGAAACGTCTGTAAAAAACGGGTGATTCAATGAGTCATTCCAATCGTTACGGAATAGCTTGTCTACGTCAGCATTAGTCGTGTCCATTTTGTTGCTGCTGAAGCTAACCGACTCCCGCCTTGCCAACTTTGTAGTTAAAAGATACATATCGAGATCGCCGTCATTATCAAAGTCAAAGAAAGCAGCATGGACACTATAGCTTGTATCAGCAAGACCGTACGCTTCCGCCATATCTTCAAAAACAGGAATATTGTCGCTATTCATTCCCTTGTTGATGTATAACAAATTTTTTCTTTCGTCAGGGTTGGTTTTTAAGGTGGCGCATACATACAAGTCCTGCAAACCATCCCTGTTGATATCAACGACGGATGCACCGTTACACCACCTGCCTGATCCGCCTGTTCTGGAAACAGCGGTGATATCGGAAAATTGTAAATGGCCTTTATTGAGGAAAAGTTTGTTTGAAGTCATACTTGCCGTGAAGTACAGATCTATCAATCCATCACTATTAAAATCGCCGGCAGCAATGCCGCCGCCATTATACAAAAAATCAAAGTCAAGGGGATTAATAGAATCATTCTCTGTTATTATGTTATTGAAGGTTAGCCCTGAATGCGTTGAAGATACTTTCTTAAACAATGTCTGGTCTTCCTTACAGGAGTTGATATACACAACAAATACAATGATGACACAAATTTTAAACAGGTGCAAGGACCCTGCAAGTTTATACAACCCGGCAAATCGCATAGATGGCTTTTGTAAATGATCTTATCAATAATACAAAGTTTTTCATTCAACTACTAACTTACCCATGATGAACGAAATTGACGATATGTGAGTTGCTATGATACCCAATGATTGCTAATGCAAGAAAAAGGCGATCGACTCTATACATATACTTATATTCTCATATTTGTCTGGCAAAGACAGTACAGTATGGACGGTAAAGAGACAAAATTTAAATTTATGCAGGTTAAATCGGATAATTACATTTAAAGTATGTACTTTGATTTTGATTGTAAACCCATAACTGCTATGCCGATCCCAGCTTATGACGAGGGCAAAGCCCTGCTTAAACGAATTGCAAAAGGCGACAGAGTTGCCTTTGCCCGGTTTTACACTTCTCACCTCAATAGCCTTTATAAGTATATTTATTTATTTACCCGGTCGAAGGAAGAAACAGAAGAAATACTTCAGGATATTTTCCTAAAAATATGGGAGGGCCGCGAGAAATTGACAGAGATTGAATCAGCTCGAAATTACCTGCTTCAGGTTGCCAAAAATAAAGTGATTGACAAAGTGCGAAGTGTTCAGGTCAGGCAACGTATGCTGGCGGAAATACGAAGGTCCAAACAAGTTTTTGATTCTGTTACCAGTGATGAATGTGCCTTCAGGGAGTATTACAAAGTTGTTCAGCAGGCTATAGATAAATTACCCCCAAAAAGAAAGCTAATTTTCCGGATGAATATTGAGAATGGATTGTCGCATGACGAAATTGCAGCGCAGTTAAAAATATCCAGGTCTGTTGTACAAAAACAATTCTACAGCGCGTCTCACTATGTACGGAAATATCTATTTGAACATGGGGAAATTTCCTTCTCCTTACTCTTCGCTTTCATTCTATTATAGCTTTCGCTTTGTCAAAAATTAATATTTTTTTCGAGGAGGGGTGTTTTTCTTCTACTCAACCGTCTTAATCAATAAGACGGAAACATGAAGCTTGACGAAATAACAGTTTTTCTTGAGAAATACGCAGCTGATGAACATACACAGTCTGAGCACCAGCAATTCATTGATTGGTTGAAAAATGCTCCGATCAGTGATGTAGAACGTTTTACAGCAGAATATAAC
>JANMMA010000008.1:0-7739 GCA_031372815.1 Sphingobacteriales bacterium | reverse complement strand
TTCCGGGCAGACATTTAAACCCGGAACCTGTCTGAAGTTCCATATGACCCACCATGGCTGTCAGCTTTTCATACAGTATCCCGATATCTTCCCTGTTGAGGAACAAATCTATATCGCGGTAATATTCCAACTGTCTGAGATCATTCAGGATATTGTCTGCATTAAGTATCTCTGTGCCTGGAATTTGGATATAATATTCAGTTATTTTTCTGCAAAATTCACGCAATTCAGGTGTGAGTAAATCAAAGGAAAATTTTGTATGCCTCATTTCCTCAAACTGCATTTGCGTTTTGGTCCATACAAAGAATTTGAAAGCAGCGATTTCAGGAAACATCAGGTAATAGAAAATGGGGATATCCTTGCTTATATAATATAGTTCCTTGTTTTGATATTTAGTAATCAATTCCACATTATCCAGCATCGAGGAAAGATAAGATTCAAGCCTGAAATTTTCACTGTTTA
The DNA here is from genome assembly GCA_031372815.1 of Sphingobacteriales bacterium. Classification (GTDB taxonomy): domain Bacteria; phylum Bacteroidota; class Bacteroidia; order Chitinophagales; family Chitinophagaceae; genus Pollutibacter. The sequence goes on along the minus strand of JANMMA010000008.1, from coordinate 7,277 downwards.
CAAACTGTCCATGGAAAATAACATTCCCTTCCCCGAGGTTAAAGAGTTCGTCCAATGAAATATTGAAAACTGTAGCAATTTGCGCCAGTTCATTAAAGGAAAGTTGTTTTTCGCCTTTCAACCTCCTATAGGCACTGTCCTTACTGATGGTAAGCAGGTCTGCCAGGTAGTCAGCTAAGGATACATTGGAAGGCAGCAGTGACTTTACGCGGTCGAATAAAAGAGCCTGCAGGTGCTGTTGACTCATATATTAGTATTTGCCCATGGTTTTAACCTTGGTTTCCCTGAATATCCTTATCCTGTTTTGTATATCCCGAAAAAAATTATCCCTTTCTTTCTCTCCAACTTCACTGATATAGGCAGATTTACTGATTATGTTTCGGATAAATCTAAGGCTATATTCACAGAAATGTTTATCGGTGGTATGGATGTAGTTCGTACCGCTATGAACAATAAAACAGGTATAGCTTTCGCCAAGCCTAAGCAGGTTAGTATTGTCCCCTACATAAAAGTCATTTATGTATAACTGGTAGTCTCCGCGGCTGAGCGAAGGCGTTGTTCCGGGAAGGTATTTTTTCCCTTCCGACGCCATATTTTTCATGTGGACTACCATCCCCTCCAGGCTGTCATATACCTTGTTCAGGTCTTCCTCCGATTCGAATAATCGAGCATCTTTATAAAATTCAATCTGCCTCAGCGTCGTAAGTATATTGTCGGGATTTAAAATTTCAATACTGGGTACCTGATAATAAGCTTCCGAAATTTTCCTGCCGGTTAGCAAAAGATCATCTGTGATGCAACCCATGGAAAATTTAGCGTCCTTCAATTCAGGAAAATTGAGAAGTGTTTTCATCCAGCTAAAGAGTTTGAAGGCAATCAACTCCGGGAAGAGGTAATAATGATACACGGGTATATCCTTGCACAAATAAATCAATTCTTTGTCGGGATGCGGCAAAATACCCCGAAACTGAGCAAGCATTCCTTCCAGGTAAGTTTTAAAGTTGAACCCTTCTGCTTTTATAAACCGACCGCTAAAGATCATGTTGTGTGTGGGAAGATTCAGTTGTTGGTCAAGGGAAACCCGATAGTGCATACAGAGTGCCTGGATTTCTTCTATGGCTAGCGGTTTGGTGCCCCTGATCCGTCTGTATGCACTATCTTCACTGACGTGCAGCGCCTGCGCTATTTCATCAACAAATGACAAATGTGCAGGGTTTTTACTCTTCAGATGCTGAAAAAATAAAACCTGCTTATCGGCGCTTTCCATTACATCAAGGCTTGAAAGGTTAATAGACTGGTTAATACAACATTAAGTTAATGTTTTTGACAAAAATCAACAGCATAAAAATGGGAATGGAAACTTCATCGTCATGCCAGGGCAAATTCGGTGTAGGTATAAATAATTTTTTATAATTTCCAGTTTGAGATTTTGATATGTTGTTGAGAAAAAAAGTGAAATACTTATACTTGTTCCCCCTAATGATATTGCTCGGTTCCCTGCCGGATACTGAGAAAAAACTACAGTATGAAGTGGTCAGAAATGGAAAGGTGATTGGCCAACTGGAAGCTTTCAGAAAGCATAATGGAGTCGTCACTGATTATATGATGGAATCAAACGTAAAGGTTAGCTTGCTAATGGATTTTTCGATTTATTCAAAGGTTTTCGGTTCGTTCAACAATGGCTTATTGACTTCAGGAAGTATTATCAGGAGGGTAAACGGTAAGGACAAAGCAAATTCAAAAATAACCTGGAATATTGATCACTATACCATCCTGGAAAAAAATGAAGTGATCACCCTAAAGGAAAAGATCTTTTATACTTCTGCCTGTCTTATGCATGAGGAACCCATCAATATGCAGCGGATTTTTTCAGAAAATTATAAGCGGTTTATCCCCATCAAATCCATCAAGCCTCATCAATATGAATTGCAATTACCTGATGGTAACCGAAACTTCTATACCTACGCCAACGGAGTTTGTGTTAATGCTGAAGTGAACACCACATTATCTACTGTTTACTTCCGACTTAAAAACTGACAACTGCAAGGTTTGTAATATTTTTGAAGTCATAATTTTAATGATGGCAATACTGATCACAGGTGCTACTGGTTATATTGGATCGCTGCTCACAGTTAAACTGGCTGGTAAAGGGAACGATATCCGGATATTATGTAGAACACCTCCGGCTATTCCAGAATTCAACAGGGATAATATCAGGGTTATCAAAGGCGACATCACAGACAAACAATCACTTGAAGCGGCCATGAAGGATGTGGACCAGGTTTATCATATGGCAGCATATGCCCGTCTATGGGCAAAAGACCCTGGTGTTTTCAGGATCATTAATGTTGACGGAACAAGAAATGTGATGGAAGCGGCCAGCAGCGCTGGTGTGAAAAAAATCGTTTATACGTCAACAGCAGGTGTTATCGGGCCCTCGAAGGATCACCCTATGCGGGAAAACGATGCAAGGATAACCGGATTCTTCAATGAATATGAAGAAACAAAAACAGCCGCTGAAGAAATAGCCCTTTCCTTTACAGGTAACGGCATGCAGGTCACCATTGTGAACCCCGCCAGGGTATATGGCCCTGGATTTGACACCGGAAGTAATCCCGTCACAAAGATTGTTGAGTTATATATGAAAAGGAAATGGCACGTTATCCCTGGAAGCGGCGAAGACATTGGCTCTTATTGCCATGTCGATGATATCGTTGACGGCCATATCAGCGCCATGCTCCGGGGCGCAAACGGTCATCGATATATATTCGGCGGGGTTAATGCAACTTTCAACGAACTGATTGCATACATAAGAAAGTACAGCAAGGTTCAGAAGACACTTTACCATCTTCCCTTCCCCATTATGGCTGGCGCAAGTCAACTCATGTTGGCATGGTCCAAATTAACAGGAACAGCTCCTATGATCACGCCTAAGTGGGTCAGGCGGTATGATTTTAACTGGGAACTTGATAGTAGCAAAGCAGTGAACGAGATCGGGTACAATATTAGAAGCCTGGAAGAAGGCATCAGGGATACAGTAGATTGGATCCGCAAAAACAGGATGTAATGACTAAAAATTACGCCATTGTGACAGGCGCCGGACAAGGAATTGGTTATGCTTTTGCCAGCGAGCTGGCTCGCCGGGGGCACCATGTTATTATGGTTTCACTTCCGGGTGAGGACCTCCCATCGAAGGCTTCCAGCCTTGCTGAACAGTACGGAGTAGATGTTTTTTACCACGAAGCGGACCTCACCGGTGAAGATAGTTGCAATCACTTTCATGAATGGGTAACCGAAAACCATTTTTCAGTAGACATCCTGATTAATAATGCAGGCATAGGATCCTCCGGCCTTTTTGAAGATTTCAGCACAGCATTCTACCGAAAACAGGTATCCCTTAACGTTATGGTTCCCGTGCTTCTTACGCGTTTGTTCCTGCCTGACCTGCGCAAATGCCAAAATGCCTATATACTTAATATGGGAAGTATGGGTGCTTTTTTCAACATGCCCAATAAAGAAGTTTACAGTGCATCAAAAGCCTTTATCCTTTCATTCAGCAGGTCTTTGCAGTCAACACTGGAAAATACCAATATCCAGGTCACTGTAATCAGTCCCGGACCGGTAGATTCAAATCCCAGATTATTGGAAATTCACCGCAACATGAAAGGTATTGCGAGAAAGACTGTTATGAAACCCCAGGAAATCGCTGAAGCAGGGCTCGATGCACTATTTTCTGGTAAAAATGAACTGGTACCCGGAGGTATGAACAGGCTGCTCCTACTGTTAAACAGGATGATGCCCTCATTCTTGAGAAAAGGTATTATCAGGAAAGAAATGAAACGCCAGCAGAGCATTGGCATTCCGCACTAACGATCTTATTATTTTCAGAAATTCCTTTTACGGAAAGCCTCATATAAAACGATCCCCGCAGAAACACTGACGTTGAAAGAATCAAATTTTCCGGACATTGGAATGGTAAATGAGGTGTCTGAAGCCTTGGTGAGAAATGACTGAATTCCTTTGTCCTCGCTACCCATTATAATGCAGCAGGGATCCTGCCATTGTATATCAAAAAAATTGAGCTCAGCTTTCATTTCTGAAGTATACACTTTGATGCCGTTTAGATGCAGCGTATCAATTGCCTTGAGTAAGCTTTCCTCCCTGCAGATATGGATATTATGTAAAGCTCCTGCCGATGATTTGATCGCTTCTTCATTTATCGCCCCCACCCCTTTATCGGGAATAATGATCGCTTGTGCACCTGTGCATAATGCACTCCTGGCAATTGCACCAATATTCCTGACATCTGTAATACCATCCAGCATAACAAACAAAGGTGTTTCACCCTGGTCGTGTATGTGGTCGATCACCTGCTGAAGGTCCATATATTTTACCAGGCCTGCGACCGCGATCACGCCCTGGTGATTGGCCTTAGTGATACCATTGAGTTTTTCAGTTGGCACAACATTCACGGGAATTTGCAATTCCTGTGCGGCTTTGCGTATATCAAATATGATTTCCCCTCCAATATTTCGCTGGATGTATATCCTATCGAGCTGCTTGCCGGCACTCATCGCTTCCAATACAGGTTGCCTGCCAATGATATAAGTCGATTTACTAACTGTTTTCAAAATGTCTGAAATTTTTATCCGCCAATAAAATTTTAGTTCTGAGTATACCTGCAACGGATAAGGAATCCGTTATATCGCCATTGAGCACCATTTGATAGGCTTCGTCAAAAGGTAGTTTTTTTATCGTTATCTGTTCCGTTTCTTCCGGCTCCGCGCTCGAAAATATCAGTCCGGTTGCCAAGTAAATATGTCCTGTTTCATCAGATACAGAATTTGACAGATGTATATCCAGAAGCTTTTCCCAATGACGTGCTTCGATGCCCGTTTCTTCTTTCAGTTCCCGCTTTGCAGAATCAATAGGCGCTTCGTCCAATGGGCATCCGCCTTCAGGAATTTCCCAGCTGTATTGATCCAGTGGAAACCTGAATTGCCCGACAAGATAAATATTCCCTTCATTATCGATAGGTACAACACCAACGGCCAAATTCTTAAAGTGCACTTTTCCATAAACACCTTTACCACCGGCAGGGTTAAGTACCTGGTATTCCGTCACACGGATCCAGTTATTATCGTATACGGGTGACGTTGAAATAATGGTCCAGGGATTTTTTTGCATCCGGCAAAATTAGTTCTGTGTAGAGGAAAATAATACAACCATCACACTGCTAAAGCTACATTCAAACAAGTTTTCCATCCTATAAAAAAGCCCCGCAGCTGCGGGGCTTTTTTGTTTCGGGCAGTGAATTATTTTATCTTAAACGCTTTTTTCACTTTGTCGATATAGTCCAATTTCTCCCATGTAAAAAGCTCAACTTTCATGGACTTCTTTTTACCATCTCCCGTTTCAAAATGTTTTTCAACGATCTCCGGTACCCTGCCCATGTGTCCGTAAGCAGCTGTTTCACTATATATCGGGTTTCTAAGTTTCAGCCTGGTCTCAATGGCATAAGGCCTCATGTCGAAAAGTTCTTCAACAATGCGTGCGATCTGGCCATCATTCATGTCAACTTTTGATGTACCATAGGTATCAACAAAAATGTTCATTGGCTTGGCAACACCAATTGCATAAGACACCTGTACCAGGAGCTCATCCGCGATACCGGCGGCGACCATATTCTTGGCAATATGTCTTGCGGCATATGCTGCGCTGCGGTCAACCTTGGAAGGGTCTTTACCACTAAATGCACCACCACCATGGGCACCTTTTCCACCATAGGTATCCACAATGATTTTTCTTCCGGTCAATCCAGTATCGCCGTGCGGTCCACCGATGACAAATTTACCGGTTGGATTGACGTGAAAAGTGATTTTTTTGGTAAAGAGTTTCTGTACTTCTTTTTTACATTTTGCCTTAACCCTGGGGATTACAATATTGATGATGTCTTCTTTGATCTTGGCGAGCATTTTTTCGTCTTTATCAAAATCATCATGCTGTGTTGATACCACAATCGTATCAATTCGAACCGGCTTATGGTTATCATCATATTCTATCGTAACCTGGCTTTTTGCGTCGGGACGCAGATAAGGCATCTTTGTCTTCTTCTCATTCCGGATTACAGAAAGTTCTTTCAGCACTTTATGGGCGAGGTCTAACGCCAGTGGCATATAGTTGTCCGTTTCATTGGTGGCATAGCCAAACATCATCCCCTGATCGCCGGCACCCTGGTCTTCTTTCTTTTTTCTTTCTACACCGCGGTTGATGTCGGCCGACTGTTCGTGTATAGCGGAAATGATACCACAGGAGTTTGCTTCAAACATGTATTCACTCTTGGTGTATCCAATGCGGGCAATGACTTCCCTGGCAATCTTCTGGACATCGAGGTAGGTCTTTGATTTCACTTCACCTGCAAGCACTACCTGACCTGTTGTGACCAGGGTTTCACAAGCTACTTTGGAGTCTGGATCCCAGGCCAGAAAATTATCAATCAACGCGTCGGAAATTTGGTCGGCCACTTTATCAGGATGGCCCTCGGAAACACTTTCTGAAGTGAATAAATAAGGCATAATGCAGTTTGTTTATAAATTCGGTTGCAAAGATAATATCCCTATCAAATCTTGCTGTAAATTATTCTCATCACCATTTTACGCTGCTTGTTTGAACCTCCGCCGAGCTTTACCCTGCCATTGGCAAGATTGTTCACTTTAGTACTGATCAGCAATTGCGGGTAACGGACGGTATAGGGCGAATACAGATAAATGGGATAAATATTGTTGTTACGGGTAACAATGCCCTGAACCCAACTGGGTATATTAAAACGATATTCTGATACTAGTTGTCCGGAAGGTCCGGCTACATATTTACTTCTACCGCCTAAATTATCCGGAACATAGGTACCCAGATTAAATCCATCCTGCAGGAAGGGCAACTGAATCTTATTAACCGTATCGTGGTAATCAATGTATAATGACGCAGGTGGACCGAATATGTCATCCTGCTGACCGGTTGAGTAGATTTGCTGCATACTTATTTCCGCTCGATGAATCAGGACATTACCTTTCAACGTACGAAATCCATTTAATGCGGGGATCCTGATGATACTGTAAGAACCCGGCGCGGTTTGCAGATAAATTGTACTGTCCGCACCTGGCGCAGCCGCTGCTGCTACCAGGGAACCGGTATAGTCCCGGGTGATTTTATTGGCAAACCCTGTAAACAAATTATACCGGAATGTTTTAAAAGTAGTGTCTTTCCTCGCTGCTGTGTCG
>JANMMA010000002.1:0-12556 GCA_031372815.1 Sphingobacteriales bacterium | reverse complement strand
ATCCCAGAGGAAGCCCGCCTGTTTGCCGGAAAGTATCTGGAGTTGGAGCATCACCAGGATTCAAAAGCACTCCGCACAGGCACGTCAATCTTGTCTCCCGGAAACACCGGAAGATCGAGCGCGGGATTCTGAGCGGCTTTGACGCAATCAACAATCACCCAGGAGCCATCCTTGCGGTTCAGCCGGACTTTTTTGCGGCTGGCGAAATCGTTGAAGTCGCCCGCAGAGGCGATGGCTTTCAATACGGTGGTCGGTCCGAGATACTCCTGCCGTCCCGACTGGCGCACCTGACCTTGAACGTAATAGATCTGACGATCAGTTTTGACTGTGACCGTGAGGCGTTTGTAAAACGTGGGAACGTAAGCGTCGTGAATCTCGCGCTGAAGTTCGCCTGTGGTTTTGCCTTCGGCTTTGATCGAGTTGATGAATTGCAGCGTGATGGTGCCGTCTTCCTTGATGCGTTCATCATGCGGCTGCAAGTCTTGCTGGCCGGAGAAGGTGACGATTACGAGATCGTCCTTGGCGAACCGCATGGCTTCATCGGCCGTGCCTACGGCTGAAGGCATGTCAGCATCTGGTGGCGGCGCCGTGAACTTGATGTCGTTGGACGCGGTCGGCGTCTGACAACCCGTGAGTGCCACCGCGACCGTGAGCAACCCGATGCCGAGCGCGACCTGAACTGTGTTTTTCAAAAATGATTTCTTCATGAGCCAGTAATTAAGAGACAGTGGTCTCAGTACTTTTGTTTGATCTCGCCATCGGATTTTTCGTCGGCTGGCTTCTTGGGCTTGCCGTCCGCAACAGGCTCGGAGTGGCCATTATTATCGTCTTGTTTATCACTGCTTTCCGTATGGGTGCAGAACCATTTTTTTTCAAGCAGGCAAAGGAGGAAGGATCCGCAAAGACGTATGCGCGTGTCATGAAATTCTTTGTGATCGCCTGCTGTTTGTGCTTTCTTTCCGTAATGCTTTTCCTCGATAAATGGAAGTATTTTATGGGCGTAAAAAAACATCCTGAATACCTCACTGGCCTAAAAGTGGTACCCATGTTGATGTTAGGTAAAATTTTCCTGGGGGTATATTATAATTTATCTATCTGGTATAAACTCACCAATAAAAATATCCTGGCCGCTTATATCACACTTATTGGTGCTGCCATAACAATCATCCTAAATTACCTGCTGATTCCTAAGTTCGGATTTATGGGCTGCGCTTTTGCAAGCTTTGTATGTTATTCTTTTATGATGGTTATAAGTTATACCCAGGGCAGGAAATACTACCCTGTTCCTTATGCCTGGAAAAAATTGCTGGCATATATTCTCATCTCCTGCGTCTTATACGGCATCCACCAGGTATTCCGTTATTATTCACCCAGTTTAATGCTTAATCATGTATTCGGGTTGCTGCTACTGGCAGGGTTTATGTATTTTATATCCAGGGTAGAGAAAAAAGAGGTGGACAATATTATGTTGTCGTTAAGGCGAAAAAAATAGCCTTAGCGTAACATATCCCTTAACGGAAAATCAAGCCTACTCAAATCTTGAAAGCAATACATTCAGCTATTCCCTTACAAATGGGTTCGACTTCTTTTCTCTTCCAATAGTCGTTGGTTCACCATGACCGGAATATACTATGGTCTGGTCTGGAAGTTTATACAACGTTTGGCGTATAGACGAAGCCAGGGTATTAAAGTCGGCCATGGGCAAATCTGTCCGTCCTACACTCCCCCTGAAAAGCACGTCACCGCTGACGACGAAACCATCAGTCTGACTATAAAAGCTAACACTCCCCGGCGAATGCCCGGGTGTAAAAAAGACTTTCAAAGGCCCATCCTTCAATCCCGTCTCAGCATCTTCTGTCAGGTAATTCAGTTCACCTGCATACTGATCAAAAGGCAGGTTGTACATCAGACCGGAGACGGGGGCATAGTCAAGTACGGGCTTTTCAAGCTTATGGATGTGCGGTTTGAGGTTCCATGTTTCGGCAACAAATTTGTTACCGAATACATGGTCGAGGTGACAATGGGTATTAAGCAGTAATAAGGGAGTAAGATCTTCTTTTTCAATAAACTGTCTTAGTTCATCCTCCTCATCTGGCCCGTAACAACCAGGATCTATAATAATGGCCTCTTTTGACTTGTTGAACAATACATATGTATTTTCCTGAATAGGACTGAAAACCAAAATTTTAACGTTATACATAGCACCTCATTTATCTCTTAAAACCCTTAATTTTAGTATAATTATAGGGTATTTTGGAGGAATTGCAGGGGATTTTAGAAACACCAGATTATGGATAAATTTTTTCGGATCGTTTTCACATTATGCTTGTTCTCAATTTCCGTATCAGCACAGGTAAGTTCAGTTGAGTTTGGGAAGAACAGGGTACAATATAAAAAATTCAACTGGCGATATTACCAGACAAAGAATTTTAATTCATACTTCAGTTCCGGTGGATTAGCCCTGGGAAAATTTGTTGCCCAGGTGGCCGAAGAAGAACTTCCACAATTGGAAGAGTTTGTAGAATATGGTATGCAGCGCAGGGCCAACCTGATCGTTTACAATTCTTATACAGACATGAAGCAATCCAATATCGGTATCGGTATTGAATGGCAAAATACTGGCGGCGTTACTAAACTGGTCAATAACAAAGTGGTGGTTTACCATAACGGTGACCTGAACCATATGCGCATACAGGTGCGCCAGGGTATTGCAAAGATATTGGTTGATAACCTGCTGTTTGGCGACGACCTTGGTGAATTTGCCGGAAACCAGGCCTTACTGGATTTGCCGAAATGGCTGACTGACGGTTACGTTGCTTATGCTGCTGAAAACTGGAACGCTGCGCTGGACGATCAGTTGAAGTCGGAGCTGTTATCAGGCGACTATAAAAATTTTGACCAGTTTGCATTCAAACAACCTGAACTCGCGGGTCATGCTTTCTGGAGATTTGTCGCCGATAACTATCGCAAGGATAATGTTACTTATTTTCTCTACCTCTCCCGTATTTACAAAAGCCTGAACTCAGCATCCATCAGGGTGACAAAGAAAAAATTTAAGGAACTCCTCGCCGAATTTATGATGAAGGAGGGGGAAAAATACCAGAAGGATCTCAGGGGCAGGCGTAACCAGCCAAAGGGGAACGTAGTGGCTGTAGAAGAATTGAAACGCAACGTAGACTATTATAAATTTCAGGCAAACCCTATACCCCGCAACAATACCTATGCAATGGTGAAGTACAAAAAAGGATTGTACAGTGTGTTGCTGGAAGATTTTGGAACGAAACGAAAAACCCTGCTAAAATCGGGAATTCGTAATAATCAGTCTGAACTCAATCCCGGCTATCCTATCATGGCCTGGGACCCTAAAGGTTCAAGGTTGTTAGTGATCTATCCCGAAAATGGAAAGATCAGGATGTTTATTTATGACGTTGTCAAAAAATTAAAACTCAATAAGCAGGAGATCAAGGATTTTCAAATGATCCAGGATGCCAAGTTTATGCTTGACAATAACACGATTATATTAAGTGCGTCAAGGAACGGGCAGTCCGACATTTACGTATACAAAATCAACGAACAAACCTTCCAACAGATCACAGATGATCCATACAGCGATATTGATCCTTCATTTGTAGCTTTTCCCAACAAAAGCGGTATTATATTTTCTTCTAATCGTCCAACCGGTAACGCTTCAAAAGCAGATACCGTGTTACCGTCAAGAAATCACTTCAATATATTTTTAGTCGATAACTGGAACCGAAGTGAATTTAAACAGGTCAGCAAACTCAGTGATCTTAAATACAGTGACGCCAGGTTTCCTTTGCAGTATAATATCAACCACTTCACTTTTGTAAGTTCAGAAAATGGTATCGGTAACCGCTATGCCGGATTTTTTACAACCAAACGAAACGGATTGGATACATTATATCTGGTGGGCGATGAAATTCTGCGAAACCCGGCCCAGGCTGAACTCGATTCAACACTGCAGGCATGGGACAGGAAAGAGCCTGATTCTGTAGGTTATGTATCTATAACATCAGACAGTTCTTACGTATTCCCCATTACCAATTACCAGAGCGGACTTCAGGAAACGCGTGGTGCCGGTGATAACAACCAGGTAAGTGAAGTGAGGCGCGAAGGCGACCTCAAGTTTTTATATAAACTGCGAATTAATGAAGACGTGTTGAAAAGAAGGAACATTAACGCCAGGCCCACTGAATTTATAAAGAAAGTACAGGCACAGGAAAGGATCGCAAAAGGCGAAACCTTATTCTATGACAAACAAGGAAAACAGCAGGAAGTTTTTAATACAGACACTACCAAGGAGAAAGACATTTTTCAATCTGAGTTTGATAACGAAGCTAAAGACAGTGGCGTGTTGGCACCTGGTGGACTTGAGATCAAAGAACCCGTAAAAGAATCTGTTCTTAAGAATGCCAGGATCTATGACTATCGGAGACAATTCGCGTCAGAGTATCTTGTATCGGGTTTCAATAATTCAGTGCTGGTAAACCGGTATCAACCCTATGCAGGTGGCGCCGGACCGATCTATTTATCAAACGCAGATATTCTGAACGGTATCATCCGCCTGGGTACATCTGAATTGATGGAGGATCTCAAGTTCACTGGTGGTTTCAGGATTGCGACCAACCTGCAGGACATAGACTACCTGATGCAATTTCAAAATCTCAGGAGAAGACTTGACTGGGGCCTCACCTATTACAGGTCTACCCAAAATAATTTCCCCATATATAATCCTAATGATGACCCGATTAAGGCTTCACTCTCTAACAAATTATATTCTAATCTTTATCAGCTGAACCTTGCATGGCCTCTTGATGAGGTAAGAAGTCTAAGGGCAACTATTGGAATGAGAAGTGATCGGGTCACCATTAAAACAAATGCTAATTACCCCCCGGCATTAAACCTTAACGACACGGTTATGAACTATGGCCTCGTTCGGTTTGAATGGGTCAATGATAATACCATAAACCCGGCACTAAATATCTGGAATGGTATGCGCTATAAATTATGGGTTGACGTTAATGCCAAAATGAATAACAAGAACAGCACCGGTAGGTATACGTTTAATGTAGGTGGTGACTTCAGGTATTATTATCCTATTTATCGCAATTTTATCTGGGCCGGTAGAGGCGCTTTCGACGCTTCATGGGGTAACCAGAAAATCATTTATTATTTGGGAGGAGTAGATGGATGGATTTCACCCAAATTCAATTCGGCAAACCGCCCAGCACCTGACGCTACGTATACGTTTCAGTCTCTTGCACTCAATATGCGCGGATTCAAACAGAATGTTGCCAATGGCAATAATGCCGTCGTCCTAAACAGTGAATTCAGGCTGCCGATATTTACTACATTTTTTAACCGGCCTATTAATAATGCCCTGCTTCGTAATTTTCAGCTTATACAGTTCGCTGACTTAGGAACTGCATGGAATGGACAGTTTAAAAATATCAACAGGCCGGATGTTAACTATGGAAACCCTCCTGTAGAAGTACTTATCAAAACAGGAGGTATAGGACCTTTTGTAGGCGGTTATGGTTTTGGCGCAAGGAGTACATTGCTGGGCTATTTTCTCAGGGTTGACTGCAGCTGGACGATGAACGGCGTGTTTCGCGGTAAGCCACTATGGTATTTCGCCATGGGACTGGATTTCTAACACTACTATAATCAAAAAAATGGACCGGCATAACCGGTCCATTTTTTTTGCCTACAACAGCTCTTTATTGCTTTGCAATCACAACACGTTGGCCGTACCAGGAGACCTTACGGGAATAATACATCACAATCGCCAGTATAATGAACAAGCCGATACTTCCGAAGAGTAGTGCACCGTCCTGTAATTGTATCAGGACAAAAATAAACCCATACAGTGCTGCCAACACACCGAAAAATATTGTGACGATCTTCCAGTCTTCGAAAATACTTTTTGTATACGCCGTGATCAGCAATACCGTAGCTGAAGAAGCAATCAGGTAACCTGCATTGAATCCGAGATATTCTGAAATAGAAAGCAATAGCGTATAGAAAATGATGATCGCAATACCAACCAGTATATATTGTAAAGGATGTACGTTTCTGCCCTGCAGTATTTCAACAAAAAAATACAAAAGGAAAGTTAGCGTAATAAAAAGAATGGAATATTTAACTGATCGTTCTGTTTTAGAATAAGTATCGCCAGTTTGTAAAAGGTTCACCCCAAAAGCTGAACTATTGATATCAAATTTGCGGTCTTTCCATTCTTGTGGAAAAGGGCGGTTGAGGTGTAATATTTTCCAGTTAGCCGTAAAACCGCTTTCGTTTACAACATAGTTATCAGGCAGAAAACCACCATCAAATGCAGGCTTATTCCATGTTGATGACATTTGTACTTCGGTAGTTTTCCCTAATGGAACAACATACAATTGTTCAGATCCTTTTAGTTTCAGTTTCATGGAGAAACTATGGTGCTTGTCAAGGTCAGCAATTGACAATTTGATGGGAACACTAAGTCCCTGGTCAGCGGTGGGCATTACCACATCATCATTGGTTTTACTATAGCTTATCTCAGGAAGCCCTGAATTCATTTCATACGAAGTATCATTCCATTGTATGGTAACGCCGTTTTCAATACCCCTGAAATCACTGAGTCCCATGCAGAGGTAGGCTTCATCGAGGAGCAAATCGTCCTTGCTGAGCTTGATCGTGTTCAGGGAAAGTCCCGAAAAATTACCCTGAAAATTCACATCACTTTTGTACACCATAATGGTAAAGATGCTCCGGTGCCTGCGCTCCGGAACCAGGATAGTGTTTACTTTTAGTTGCTCCGGGAGAAACGTGGCCCATTTTCTTAACTCAACTACTTTACCATCTGAAGTAGTTGCTCTTTCCTTGTAAGGAATGGTTATATAAGGACCGCTGATGGTTTGTGCCGATGCCCATGAAGAACTTACTTCATTGATAACCTCTTGTTGTCGCGCCTTTCGTTCAGACACTAAATTTCCGACGAATATGGCCGGAATAAGCATGACCAAAATGAGAAATCCAACCATAAGTCCCTTGATAGTAAGCCTGTTGCTTGACCAGAACGTAGATAAAAAACTTTGTTTTTCCGTTTCCATGATTGTTTGTTTTAAAAGTGCTTTGTATTTCAAAGTATTATGATAAAAAAATTATTCCAGTGACCTGATCATTTTTTCCAATGCTTCAAGGTGTTGTTTGAAGGCCTTTTCCCCTGCCTTGGTGACCACATATGTGGTATTTGTTTTTCGGCCATTAAAGCCTTTGTGCACTTTGATGAATGCATTTTCCTCAAGTGTTTTCAAGTGTGAAGCAAGGTTACCGTCCGTTACACCAATCCATTCTTTTAACTGGTTAAAATTCACATCCTGATTAACGAGCAGGCTGCTCATTATCCCCAGCCTGATCCGGCTGTCAAATATTTTATTAAGATGTTCAATGGGATTTTTCATATCAGTCTTTAGCCACGTTTCTTTCGTATTTCCACCACATGATGACGCCGTAAAAGATATGAAAAACGCCAAAACCAAGGGACCAGAAAAACAGTGAATAATCAAGCCACCATAAATTGGCCAGTCCGGCTAAAAGCATCATGTAGCCAAGATATTTAACTTCGCCCAGTGTAAATTTACTTCCGTGTACAAGTGCCAGGCCGTAAAAAATAAGACATACGGGCACCAGCATTTGGTAATAGCCCAGGTGAGCAAATCTCAACGCTACAAGACCCCCTACGGCAAGGGGCATTAGGGTATTCCATAATAAACGCTTTGAACTATTTCCCCAGAGTTGAATACCGTCCTTATGGCTCCTGATCCAGGTAAATAAAAAAGCCAATGATAAGGCTGCTGCAAATACTACCAGGGCTATCTTAATGATCTCATAGGCAACACAATCCACGCATCCTCCTGAACCAGAAGAAAGAATACGGTATTGCTCCAACTTGTTGTACACCAACCATCCGCCTGCCAGTGCACATACACCTGCAGCAATACCACTCCAGCCACTCAGGCTGATAAAGCGGCTGCTCCTTTCCATAATATTCCGGATATCCTGCAATGCCTGAAGACCTTCCTGTTTATTACTCATAAAAGTACTTTGCGCTTCAAAGTTAATCAGGAATTTGAAATATTCAAAATTTCCCCTGTCCAATTTTTAAGCACAGTTTACGTTCAAACATCAATCTAATCGTAAATTCGCTTGATGAACTGGAAAGGATTTCGCTATTGTGTTGTATGCCTCCTGGCTGCTATCTCCTTTTTACCTGCCTTTGCACAGCAAAAAGTTTTGAAAGGAATCGTAAAAGATGGGCATAGTGATGAAATGATCCCGTTTGCCTCCATTCAGTTTAAAAAAGCCAGTTTCGGCAAACTGACTGATTCCGCGGGGAATTTTTCGTTTAATCTTAACCGATGGCCCTCTGATACCATCATTGTCAGCTATGTTGGATTTGATGACAAGCTCGTGTATTTAGACACCACAAAGAATATTGTAGACCTGGTTATATCGATGGACCGGGGCAAATCACCGGGGGAAGTTGTAGTCAGGGGGAAAATCAACCGGGGCCTTATACTGTGGAGGAAAATTGTCAAAAACAAGCCATATAACAACCGCACCAAGTTTGATAATTTTTCCTATGAGTTGTACAACAAGCTGCAGGTTGATATCAATAAAGTCAATAAAGAAAAACTTCAGAAGGGTATCCTTCCACCCAAGGCATTCAAGTTTATCCTTAATAATATTGACACCACGTCAGAAACCAATCCCATTCTTCCGGTCTACTTAACAGAAACCCTTTCTGATTACTTTTATCAGCGTGAGCCGAAAAAAACAAAAGAGATTATCAAGGGGAACAAAACCATTGGTATCGCTAATGAAAGCTTCTCTCGTTTGCTCGGCGGAATGTATCAAAATATCAATGTTTATAACAATTTCATTCCTGTCTTTGACCTGAAATTTGTGAGTCCGATAAGTGACGGGGGCGATGCTTTTTATATATACAAAGTTCCCGACACACAGTATGTTGCAGGGAATCGATATTTCCACTTTGTATTTTATCCCAAACATAAGGGTGAGAATACTTTCCAGGGAGATGCGTGGATAGAAGATACCAGTTTCGCAGTGCAGAAAATGAATCTTCAGCTCTCTCCATCTGCCAATGTAAACTTCATTGAAAAATTGTCTTTGGTCCAGGAATTCCAAAGAGTAAATGATTCCGTCTGGTTTTTATCGAAAGATAAATTTGTGGCCGACTTCTCCCTCATCGGCAAAAAAAGTATAAATTTTATTGGAAGGAAAACAACCACCTATAAAAATGTAAAGGTGAACGAGCCTGTGGTGGATGTGGTACTTAGCGGTGAGACACTGAAAGAGTCAGTGGTGATGCAAAAAGGCGCTTCAGAAAAAACAGATGAATACTGGAAGGAAAACAGGCATGAAGAACTAAACACCAACGAAAAAAAGATATATGCCACAGTGGACACGCTGCTCAAAATGCCTGCGTTTCAGCGGTGGAAAGAAAGGTTATATTTTATTGGTACCGGTTATAAAAATATCGGAAACTATGAAATTGGTCCCTGGTTTAATTGGGTATCTGGAAATATTTATGAAGGCCTCAGGTTGAGGTTCGATCTCGGAACCAACGTTAAATTCAGCCGAAAGATTTACCTCCACGGATATGCAGCGTATGGATTCAATGACAACAATTTCAAGGGCATGTTTGAAGCAAAATACATGTTCTCACGTAACCCAAGAAGTTATGTCCACGCCATTTTTAAGAATGATATTGATTACGGCCAGACCTATTATGACGAGATTGGATACGACAACATTTTTGCCCTTGCCGTCCGCAAAAACCAGGTGCCGATAAAATTGTTGCAGATACAGGAGCAGGAAGTAAATCTGTTTAAGGAATGGCGAAATGGCTTTTCCCTGAAGACCACAGTCCACCGAATGGCTTATAATCCCCTGATTAATTTGCCTACTAAGGAAGACTTTGCAGCTCCGGAAACGGGTGAAATTTTCAACAGTTTCGAAGTATCCCTTAAACTGCGCTTTGCATACCTAGAAAGATATCTTGAAACCAGTTTTAACCGCACTAACCTCGGATCAGATTATCCCATAGCAGAATTTAGGGTTTCCCAGGGTATCCCCGGAATTTTAAAGAGTGCGTATAATTATACCAAGATAGGGATCAACATGTCGGACTGGGCATCTATCCCACCCCTGGGAAGCATCTATTACAGTTTCTATGCAGGAAGAACATTCGGTACGGTGCCTTATATGTTTTTGAACATTGCACCTGGTAACGAGATCTATTATTACAACAAATACGCTTTCAACCTCATGAACAGGTATGAGTATATCACAGATCGTTATGCAGGCCTGATCTTTGAACATAATGTTGGCAATGGTATTTTCAGGCTTATCCCACCCACCAGGGTTTTGAAATTCAGGCAGTTCTGGAATGTAAAAATGTTGATCGGCAGCCTGAGCGAAGAAAACAAGTCGCTGAATTTTACGCCGGGTAATCCTTTTGTGGACCTTAGCGGCAAGCCCTACATGGAGTTGGGAACAGGGGTTGACAACATACTGAAGTTTTTTCGCCTTGACCTCGTTTGGCGCGTACTCCCCCAACCATTACCACCTGAGAAATATAAGCGCTTTGGAATCTTCGGCAGTTTCAGGGTTGGCTTCTAACACAAAGATTATTTAGCAGTGTTGGTAAATGATGTTACCGGCGGGACTGTACTGTCGTAGATCAATAGCAGCACAGGCTTTTTGGCTCGGTCAACAATACGCACCACTTCGGCAAGATACTGGTCAGCAACAGCAGGACAGCCTTCACTTACACATATCGGCTTGTCATCCGGGATTTCCGGAATGCAATGCATCGAATGCAAAACGATTTTTCGCGAAATCGAATTGTTGTTGGTTTTCTCAAGGCCTTCCAATTGATAGGCCAGTCCAAAAAAGCCATTATAGGATTTACCGACAGTGTATTTACCCAGGGAAGTACAATTACTGCCTTCCTTATTTGAATACTGACGGATACCTGAATACCTGGCTTCATCGCCTTTTCCATGCGCCACCAGGCCGGTACTTTCAATACACATAGCCGCAAGGTTCACAATGAAAAAGCGTTTGGTATTCGACTTCATCCCCATATTAATAATGAACGCATAACGGGTATTATAACCATTACTTTTCGCGTACATTTTTAACGCTTCTGCACGCAGCAAAACCCTTTCATAAGGATAAAATGTGAGACCTGACTCAGGTACCGAAGTGCCAACAGTTTTGTTGTTATCATTTCCGCCTTTTTCATATTGGGCAGTTGCAGACAACATACTGACAGCCAATAGTAAAAACAGATATGATAACCTGAAAATTCGCATTTCTAAAAACGGGCATTAGACTGAATTAGATAAAAAGATATCAGGCTTTGGGGTTACACAGTAACGGAAATTTCCCACTATATATTGTTGAGATGTAAGGGTTAAAACATGAATGTTATCCACCACAACAAACAATAACATAATCAGTTATTAATATATTGTCGACTGACGGTATATTTACGCGCTTCAAACCATCCGTTCAATGAAATTTTTTAAAGGATTAAAAGTCTTGCTGGTCATTGTTCTATTCGTTCTTGCTTTGGCCACCGTGTTGCATTATTCGATTCCTAAAAATTCCTGGGTTAACAGGTCTCATATCCTGGTTGTTAAACTGTACGGAAAAGCGAATTCTTTTTTTTATGGACTTACTAATAAAGTAACCTTTAATTCATCAAAGCTGAAAGGCATCGAATTAAAAAATCCTACAAGCCTGCAGTTTGGCCCGGATGGCAAACTTTATGTAAGTACTCAATTGGGAACCCTTTATCGGTTAACCATCCAAAAAGACAGTGCAAACAGTTACACCGTTTTGCAAACTGACACAATAGACCTGATCAGAAATATCCCTAATTACAACGACAACGGCAGCCCTGACACAACTGTTCATGGCAGGCAGGTGACCGGAATTTTGGTCACGGGCACAGCAAGTTCTCCCGTTATATATGTAACCTCCAGTGATCCCCGGGTAGGTGGTGCTGTTAGTGAATACGTAATCCATGGAGACGGTGATATAAATCTGGATACCAATTCAGGAATTTTGTCAATGCTCACCTGGAACGGATCTGCATTTGAAAAAACAGACCTGGTGAGGGGACTGCCAAGGTCAGAAGAAAATCATTCCATAAACGGTATGACGCTTGATTCAACGGGCCGCTTTTTATATGCCACAGTAGGGGGAAATACGAATGCTGGTTCTCCTTCCGTGAACTTCACGAAAAGTTCAGAATATGCTTTGTCAGCGTGTATCCTAAAGATCGACCTGGCTGCAATCGCCGCTATGCCGATGAAGGGCGAAGGAAATGAAAAATATTGCTATGACCTGCCCACGGTCGACGATCCGGAACGTGAAAATAATCCTGATGGCACTGATCCAAATGATCCTTTTGGAGGTAACGATGGATTGAACCAGGCAAAAATTATTCGTG
>JANMMA010000482.1:0-8488 GCA_031372815.1 Sphingobacteriales bacterium | reverse complement strand
AAATGATTTTCACGCCTTCACGCCTGTCATCACGGGTAACCGTGTTAGGTATAAAGTTCTCAAGAATATCGCAGGCCGATTCCTTTACACAACCAGTGAGTTTACCCTCTGCGGACTTTTCAAATTCGCCCCCTTTTGGGTTTGGCGTCATTTCGGAGATTCCGGCTATCTTAAATGCGAGTGAGTTACAAAAATTCGTATGCCCACCGCGGTGCTCAATCCGAACCGGATGATCCGGCGCCGCGTCATCAAGGTCGGCCATATTGATTTTTCTTCCTTCACTAGTTTTAGTGTCATCATACTTAAACCCTTCGACCCATTTTCCTTTAGGCGTTTTTGCTGCTCTTTGCCTTACGGCTTCTTTAATCTCACTGATAGATCGCAGATCACAATCAACCATCTGAAGATGCTTCACACCAGAATATGCCGGATGTGAATGTGCATCAATGAATCCTGGTAAAACTGTTTTACTACCAAGGTCCACCTTTTTGGTTTTAGCAGTGCCCATCTTAAGGATATCTGCATTATTGCCAATGGCCATCAGCCTTCCACCTGCAATTGCCAAAGCCTGTGCAGTTGGCTCCTTTGGGTTTACAGTGAAAATATTACCATTATATAAGATCAACTCAGGCTCAGTTCTTTCAAAATAGAATAATGGAATTGCGGCAGTAAATTTGCCAAGAAATTGCCTTCTTGTCTGAAAGCCTTGTACTATTTTATTCATTTAAGCCGGTTTTAGTATATGATTGAAACCTGCAGGAGCCTCAAAGTCTACAGGTACAATATACCTATTATAACGTTATTGTATAAACGTAATTTATCAATCACAACTGGTATTATTAACTTTGAAGGTATTCGTTGGGAATATTGGATGGATAATATTCCATGCCATATCGAGCTTTGATCAACAATGTGACGATTTCATAGATTTGTGTTTCTGTCCTCTGAAACTGCCGAAGCAATCCCATCATAGAATAGCTGATGGGATTAACGGATGGAACGAAAGTTTCCCACGGATATCCTCTTCCCCATATGAGTCCTTTGATGGTAAGTGATAAATCGGCCTGCTGGCCAATAAGAAAATTAAGCATTTCCAAACTACCATTATTATGCTGGTTAACGGTATGAAAAATTGGTGTTTGTCCGCCAAAACCGTATTCATCATATCCCGCTTTCACATTTACGTCATTCCCATGCTTCACCAGAACCTTTGCACAGGAAAGATGATTATACTCCGCGCATATATGCATCAGTGACGCTTCCTGTAATGGTGTAAAAGTACAATCAAAAGAATACTTCTTTCCAATAGCTTCCTTATGTCCAGATAATAACTCATTGAGCCTTAAATCGTCATTTAGCAAAACGGCTAATAATACTTCGTCATCAAATATTAATCCATGATTTACAAAGGCCTTTATGCAATTTTTAAAATCCGGCCCGCGGGAATACATATTGATCAGCTCATAAATAAGGGGTTTCCCTTTATGTATTTGGTTCGGGTCTATGCCCTGCTGAAAACACTCCTCAATACCATCAACAGCATGAAGCTCAAAATCAATAATAATCTTCTGTAAATAGTCCATTGATAATAAGTGATTGCTCTATTCAATGTACGCAACAATCGTGTTTGACGGTTGGAGATTTCTTGTCGGCTCTTTAAGGTAATTCAATCTCCATCCCTTCCCTGGCTAATTCGTAGGGAAATGAATAATCAGAGCGTTGTCGGATCGCTGCAAATATTTCATTAAGCCTGGTATCATCATGTCCGGGATCATGATGTGAAAGAAGAAGTCTTTTAACACCGCATAAAGAAGCGAACTTCAAGGTATCTTCCATACAGGAATGGCCCCATCCTATCCTGCTTTGATATTCTTCCCTGGTATACTGCGCATCATGCAACAGAAGGTCGGCCTCATAAACAATATCAAAACCTGAGATCCATTTTTTGTCAGAAGTCAATCCTTTCAAACCTAATGCGGGTTCATGATCAGGAATGTAAGCTAATACAGCATGTTCTTTTGTGATACGGTAGCCAACGGTTGGCCCGGGATGAATGATATACCTCGAGTCAATGTTGAATGGTCCGATCTCAAAACTGCTATTCTCTACATCGTGCAATGTAACCTTAGCAGGCAGGTCGCGAATCAACACCGGGAAAAGTGGTGGCGAAAGATAACGGCTTAACCTTGAATGAAGACTTTGAGTGGCACTTTTTGGTGCCCATATATGAACTTCCATGGAAGGATCGAAAAGCGGACCAAAATATCCCAGGCCCTGTATATGATCAAGGTGCAAATGGGTCAATAATAAATCAACCCTTTTGATATTTTTATTAGGAAGTACAACCTTCTGTAAACCTGACCCTGCATCAAGTACGATCACCCAATCTTCATCACTCACTACGTTGCAGGAAGTATTCCCACCATAATAAGAACTGTCGGCCCCCGTTGTTGGGATAGAACCCCTTACACCTTTTATTTCAACTTTCATATATCTTTTGCTTCCCAAAAAATGGCGACCGCTCCTAAAAATGAACCGGACCTGCCTATAATTGGATATGAGGTAACTGATATTTTTTCAGCCTTGCCGATCATGCTTTCAATCCAAAATGACCTGTGATGTGGAAGCTGGTCAGTCAATGTCATTACAAGGGGCAATCCTTCCGGGGCTAATGGTTTGCCTTCTTCATCAAGGGGTTTGAACATAGTTGCCCACATATCAACTTTCATTTCGCCGGACTCTTCAAACCGCGTTCCTAATAATCTTTCTGCCGGTTCATTATAAAAAATAAGGTTGCCGGACGTGTCCGTGATAAATACCGGCATCGATAAGCAATCCGCCAGCTGACGATTTAGAATGATCTCTATTTCATATGCAGGCATGAAAAAAGATTTTAAAATACCTCTTACTAATATAAGAAATATTGTCCGTTGAAATAAATCGGGTTTATGGCCGGTATAAAAAGATTGTCTATTGAAATACTTTGGGTTTATAGCCGTTTAAGTCCTTGACGCGGCCCTACCCTAATGCCACCAGGATGGCCAAAATGCCTATAAACAGGCAAAGCGGGGTATAAAATTTCGTATCTATATCTGCAAACCTTGTGATTCTGACCTTTTTAAAGAATCCGACATACCTGAACTCACCAACAGATCTGGCAATGAAAATGAACGCCATAGTCCAAACGCCATATTTCAACAACCACATCGGCAGGCTTAGGTCCACTAAGGCGGTTTTTACCAGAACCAGCACGGCAAATCCCAATAGTCCCAAAGCAACAAAAACACAATTAACAATGCCTATGGTAAACAGTTTTTGATGTTTTTCATTCGTTGGCACAGCAGCATCAACAGCCCACTTTCCCCCGAATCCCCAGTATAGATGAAGGGCAGAAAGAAGCAGAAATATGATGGACAAAATAGCTCCAATGATGGGTAGCATAACAATTCTTATTTAGACGGAGTTGGATGTATATGACATTGATACTGCAACTAAGAACTAGACCATTGGATTTCATCCTCACGTTTGTCACATCTTCAAATTTTCACATTCGCCTGAACGGCTGTCTCTTCCAGTATGTAAGACTGCGCCATACCCACTCAAGCGGACCGAAATAGAAATACTTTAACCATATCGGACTCACAAATAATTGGAATATCCATACACTGAAAACTATATAATACAACTCGTGTCGCTGGAACTTACCATACATGGCAAATCCATAACCCAGGAAAATCATATTACAGATCACCGATTGCATAATATAATTGGTGAATGCCATTTGTCCGAGCGCACCGAAAGCCTTCTGTAAGAAAGACAGCCAGCCCGATTTTATAAACAGCATAATGAGGCCAATGTGACCGACGGTCATGGCTATCCGACCCACGTGATAGGTCATGCCTGATTTTGCATACGATAAAATGGAAAAATTATCAGCCATCACAGCGTTCGCTTCCCAATAATTAACCGACAGCCCAATGGCGTATCCGGCCAATACCATAACCAGGTAATACTTGTTCGACTTTGCTGCTTTTAATATGCCGTTTTTAAGAAAGGCAATTCCCAACAACATCATGAAGAGTATATCAAAAAATCCCTGGCGATAAAAAAAAGTGGTTTGCATATACTCATTCTCTGGAGCCTTGTGCTTCACAATACTGAAATAGCCTTTTTGCCGGGCTGCCATTTCATCATGTGCCTGTTCCGGGGTAGCTTTCTGTTCACCTACCTTGGCGTCCCATGCTGATATCGCTGCAATTTCTTCTTTGGTCAACTGAATACCTTGTGTTTTCCGTTCACTGGCCTTTACGGACGCTTCAAACTTTTGCTTTGTCTGGAAATAATCCTTCACATTTATCAGCGAAGCAAACAACAAAAAAATGGCTACCCCAATGATCAATTGCTTTGGTTTCAAATGCCGGAAACTAAATGCAAACATGCCCACTATAGCATACGCATAAAGTATCTCGCCATCCCAGAGAATAAGATAACAGTGTATCACTCCAAAAACAAGAAGCCAGAGTAATCTTCTAAAATAAATATCAGTAACTGAAATCCCGGGAGTTTTGTCATTGGATCGTTCCGTAAAAAGTAAAACACCAGCACCGAATAACATGGAAAACATTCCGCGCATGGTACCTTCGAAAAACATTGAAGTGATCCACCAGGCATTGAGGTCCCATCCAGTTGCACCTCCCTGGTTGGTGGGGTCCATATAGGCCCTGAACAATCCAAAGCCTGTAATATTCATCAGCATTATCCCGCAAAGCGAAATTCCCCTGGTGATGTCCATTGATGTAATACGTTGGCTTGATGAAGTGGGTTTAATCGAATCCTGAATTGTCATTGATATTCTTTAAAAAGGGGTTAATATAATACATACATCGGTCCGCCCAACGATCAGGGATAACCGAAGCAGTGATGAATATAACAACAATTGTGATACTTGCCCTTTTAAAAAATATAATTGGCGTGGCTGTACTGGAGAAGGAAAGATGAGGTGTTCAAACTTCATTTACGTAATGCAAACAGACTACGTTATATAATTTAGCTAATGTTATTTAGAAACTTGTGGTGAATGGACGTCAATAAGCTACTGTCGGACAATCCAGCGCTGATCCCTTCTTGTAGGGCCTGTAAACGACACCAATAGAGTAGTTCATATAATGATCATTATAAGCAGGGTTTGCGCTCTCACTGAACCCATCGAGATAATCGGTATAGATGAACCGGTAAGATGCTTCTGCGTTTACGCCCCATTTGGGCTTAATAAAATATTTCATTCCCACTCCAACGATAAGCAAAGGAAGCAGTTTAGGTGTGCCGTGTTGAGCATCGGATGCCAGGCCGCTTTGTATCCTCGCGGTTTCAGCAGCGTCAAAATATTCAGGATTAAAATTCTGAGCATTAGGGACGATATTTAAAGCAGACAAACCGCCACCACCAAAAACATATCCCGTAAATCCTGTTGATCCTTGTTCAATACCGGGAAAACTATATACTGCCTGGGCTGTGAGCTCTTTGACGGAAGATGTAAAACTGAAATTTCTTTGTCTCCTGTATGCAGGCTTAGCGTAAATAGCATCGTTACCCTGCATGTTCCCAATGAGCAATGCAACACGAAGCGCAAAAGAGGTACTCAGACTTTTACCAGCGGTAAGTCCCACAATAGATCTTGAAGTCTTAAAAGAGCCCAGGACAGATGGGGTAAGATCGCCCTGGTAAACCATTCGGCCAACGTTTAGGCCAAATTCCAGATCAGCATTTTTTGCCTGACTGTAAGAGAAATTAAAAACTCCTAGCAGACAAACAATGAACCAATATTTAAGTGTATTTCGGATGAAATATAGCATAGGGTATTTTTAATTACACGATGACTTAGGATCAATCACTGATGCCCACAGTTGGTCTGAAGCCTGTTAAATGGGCGTTAATCAAGGCGCTGAGCCTGCTCGTACACGCTTGCCACCAATAGAATCTTTGTTTAAAAAAGCGAAAACTATTTTCGCTAATTAGCAAGATTTATAACTTCACTGCCATGTAACCCCTATCAACACAACCCAATCACTTTCTATTCATCCCAATCATGAAACGGAAAAATCTTATCAGCCTCAGTCTCGCCTTCATATTCATGGTCCTTGGCAGCACAGGGATCCTGTTATACCTCAAACAAAAAACTCATGCCGCCGAAATGGCCCACACCATATTTGGCCTCCTTTTCATTGGTTTCGCCATCTTCCATGTAACCAACAACTGGGGGTCTATTAAATCTTATTCCAAAGACAGGGTATCAAGCGTCTGGAGAAAAGAACTGCTATTTGCTTTCGCAGGGGCACTTGTGATTCTTACCCTTGCACTTACGGAAGTACTGGAACCTGTAGCCGAATTCGGCCGAGTCTTCGCCCCAAAAAGAGAGGGCAGCCAGGCAGTATCGTTCCAGGAAAAAAAGACATTAGAAACTGGATCGGGAAAAGCAGCAACACTGATTCTGCAAAGGAAAAAGTCTGATGCATTCACGCCCATTAAAGTTGAACTGGCAGATAGTACAGGCAAAATTATTTCCACCTTATTTGAAGATAACAAAGCGGTTCCAGGCAAGGACGAAGAAAAAAGGCCGATGGCTAACCTGATCATCGACACAAAAATAGATACGTCAGTTCCGTTCAGGATCATCATATCCACCGAAAAGTCCAAACACGAAACCATTATTTATTCCCAGGGAGTTGGCATCCAGGCATTTCAGAAGTCTGACCAATCACCACTACTTAGGGGAATGATCGAATTCAATTAGTTAAGCCTTTTACTAAGGTTACCCAGGGAAGTCCAAACAATTTATTTGCTTTAATGTTATTGGGTGATATCAGTATAAAACCAACACGGTAGATAATTCCTGATTATCTTTTTGGTATAACTTTACAGGCTTGCTCAACATGAAATAACCCTATAATATCATTTTTTACCTATATATCAATTTTTGAATATGGAAAATAGCACAGCTCCTGGCAAATCAGTATTCAACGTCAATAGCGATAGTAACGGTGCAGGTAAATGTCCATTCAGCAGTGGTGCTTTAAAGCAAAGCGCCGGTAGTGGAACAAGAAACCGTGACTGGTGGCCAAACCAGCTAAAACTTAATATACTCCGCCAAAACTCATCCTTGTCGGATCCGATGGACAATTCCTTCAATTATGCCGAGGAATTCAAGAGCCTTGATTTTGTTATGGTAAAGAAAGACATCGTTGATTTGATGACGACGTCACAGGATTGGTGGCCGGCAGATTATGGTCATTATGGACCTTTTTTTATTCGGATGGCCTGGCATAGTGCCGGCACTTACCGAATTGCGGATGGTCGCGGCGGGGCAGGCTCAGGTACACAACGCTTTGCGCCACTGAATAGCTGGCCCGACAACGCTAACCTCGATAAGGCCCGTTTACTGTTGTGGCCCATCAAACAAAAATATGGCAGGAAGCTTTCCTGGGCCGACCTTATGATCCTGGCGGGCAATTGTGCCCTTGAATCTATGGGCTTCAAGACTTTTGGTTTTGGAGGCGGGCGCGAAGATATCTGGGAGCCTGAAGAAGATATATACTGGGGCGCTGAAGCTGACTGGTTAGGAGACAAACGATATACCGGTGACCGTGAACTTGAGAATCCGCTTGCCGCGGTTCAGATGGGACTCATATATGTAAATCCTGAAGGACCTAATGGAAATCCTGATCCACTTGCATCTGCCAGGGATATCCGCGAAACCTTTGGCCGGATGGCAATGAATGATGAAGAAACAGTAGCCCTTATTGCCGGCGGTCACTCTTTCGGCAAAACTCACGGTGCAGCTGATCCAGGCAAATACGTGGGTAAAGAGCCTGCAGCCTCAGGTATAGAAGAACAGGGGATCGGATGGAAAAACACTTATGGTAGCGGCAGTGGCGTGCATACCATCACCAGCGGTCTCGAAGGTGCATGGACAACCACACCAACAAAATGGAGCAACAATTATTTTGAAAACCTTTTTGGTTTTGAATGGGAACTTACCAAAAGTCCGGCCGGCGCTCACCAGTGGAAACCAAAAGCCGGTGCAGCAGCAGATTCAGTACCAGATGCGCACGATCCCTCCCTGCGTCATGCGCCTACTATGTTAACTACTGATCTTGCTTTACGCGTCGATCCTACATATGAGCCCATTTCAAGACGTTTCTTCGAAAATCCGGATCAGCTTGCAGATGCCTTCGCAAGGGCATGGTTCAAATTAACCCATCGTGATATGGGTCCAAAGTCGAGATACCTGGGTCCGGAAGTTCCTGAGGAAGAACTGATATGGCAGGATCCCATCCCTGCAGTTGACCATGAACTTGTAAATGAACAAGACATCTCCGATTTGAAAGAGAAGATACTGTCATCCGGACTTTCGGTTTCTCAACTCGTTGCTACCGCCTGGGCTTCTGCCTCAACATATCGTGGTTCTGATAAACGTGGTGGAGCTGATGGT
>JANMMA010000476.1:0-8744 GCA_031372815.1 Sphingobacteriales bacterium | reverse complement strand
GAAATGGTAGACATCATTGATCTTGGGAACAGGATGTTTCGTCACCACATCGGAAGGTCTCCATCCTGTAGGCATGAACCAGATGCGAAACTTATCGCGAATGCTTTTTGTGCGCCATGCGTCTTCTATCAGCAACCAGAGGTGTTGGAAATTTATCTTAACGGGATTCCAGGTTTGCACCGGCCGGGTAATGCCATAAACAGGCGGGATGCCAGGGATTTCGTCCTGGAATGTGCCGAACATTTTATCCCACCAGATAAAAATGGCAGACAAGTTTTTGTCGAGGTACTCCGGGTTTATTGCGTGATGAACCCTGTGGTGCGATGGTGTAACAATAATTTTTTCGAGAAAACCCATCCGCCCAATATGCCTTGTATGGTACCAGAACTGTGCAAACAAATGTAATGGCGCAACAATGGCGATCACCTGTGCAGGAACACCAAGTAACGCAGCAGGAAGAAGTAAAAAAGTAAAAATATTAAAGAAGACAGAAATACTTTGTCTAAGTGCGCAGGCAAGGTTGAATTCTTCACTGCTATGGTGCACAATATGGCGGTTCCAGAAAATGTTGATGTGGTGCGACCACCGGTGAACCCAGTAACTGGCGAAGTCCATCACCACAAATGCTACTACATAAGTTAGCCACGTTGCCTTAATATTATATACGGCAATGTGTTTCACCAACCATTCGTACGACAGGATCGTAATGCTTAGTCCGAGTACATCTTTCACCGCATTGGTAACCCCGGAACTCAGGCTTGAGATCATATCCATGTTTCTTACCGTGTCATTCCCCTTGTACCAGCCCCACCATTTTTCTAATAGCACCAGCACCAGGAAAGCAGGCATCGCGATCAACAATATTTTACCGTAGGTTTCCATAACTTGAGTGTTCCGAATATAAAGATAAAACGAATGGCTGAACCATTGAAAGGTTTCATTTTTGAATGCATTGACGCCCATACCTGCGGAAATCCCGTGAGGCTGGTCAGCAAAGGCGGACCGGACCTGAAGGGTAATAATATGAGTGAAAAAAGACAGCATTTCCTGCAGGAGTTCGACTGGATCCGCAAGGGGCTGATGTTTGAACCGAGGGGGCACGACATGATGAGCGGCAGCATACTCTACCCTCCTCATGACCCGCAAAACGATGTAGCTGTGCTGTTTATAGAAACCAGTGGTTGTCTGCCGATGTGCGGCCACGGCACCATCGGCACCATCACCATAGCGATTGAGAACGGACTCATCAAGCCCAAAATCCCGGGCCTGGTTAGAATGGAAACACCGGCCGGACTGGTACCCATCTCCTATAAAGACGAAAACGGAAAAGTAAAATCAGTGAGGCTCACCAATGTTCCTTCATTCCTCGCAGCAGAAGGTTTAACGGCAGAATGCCCCGAGCTCGGTGAACTGATCGTAGACGTTTCTTACGGTGGAAATTTTTATGCTATCATCGATGTACAAAAAAACTTTAAAGGACTTGAACACTATCCGGCAGACAAATTAATTGCCTGGGCAAGGGAACTCAGGAAAACCATCAATCAATTATATTCTTTCGAACATCCCGAGAATCCAACGATAAACGGATGTTCGCATATCCTTTGGACAGGTGCTGTGATTGATCCTGCATCAACGGCACGTAATGCCGTATTTTATGGCGACAAAGCTATCGACCGTTCACCATGCGGTACGGGCACCAGTGCGCGAATGGCGCAGTGGTATGCCAAAGGAAAATTAAAAAAAGGCGACGTATTTGTTCATGAAAGTATTATCGGCAGTACATTCATAGGAAGAATTGAAGAAGAGACCAAGGTCAACGGAATACCTGCGATCAGACCAAGTATTGAGGGCTGGGCAAGAATCTACGGACACAACACCATCAGCATAGACAGCGAAGACGATCCATATGCATTCGGGTTCCAGGTTGTCTGATAAAAACATCATCTAAACAATTGCTTGTGAAAAAAACAATGTGCATCATCCTGCTATCTGTTACGTTAACCAGTCGTGCTCAAAATTCCGTAGTGGTTCAATCCGATCAGGGTCGCACGATCATCAATCGAAATATATACGGCCACTTTGCGGAGCATCTTGGACGTTGTATCTACGATGGGTTTTATGTAGGTGATAATAAAAAGATTCCCAATAAGGAAGGGGTCAGGTTGGATATTATTGAGGCACTTAAAAAACTCAAGGTACCAGTACTCAGATGGCCGGGCGGATGCTTTGCTGATACTTACCACTGGATGGATGGCATCGGCCCTAAAGATAAAAGACCTTCAATGCTTAATGTATGGTGGGGAGGCACAACAGAGGATAATAGTTTCGGGACCCATGATTTTCTGAATATGTGTGAGATGCTTGGTGCAGCGCCTTACTTGTCGGGCAATGTGGGTAGTGGAACAGTTCAGGAATTATCTGACTGGGTGAAGTATGTAAACCATAAAGCCGGAAGCAGTCCAATGCCTATGTTGAGAGAAAAAAACGGACGCAAAGATCCATGGAATGTAAAATTTTGGGGAATCGGTAACGAAGCATGGGGATGCGGTGGAAACATGAAAGCAGAATATTACGCTAACATATATCGTCAGTATGCGACGTTTATGTCTAACTGGGGTAATGATGAAGAGAGCAAAATTTTCCGTATAGCTTCAGGGGCAAATTCATCCGACTATAACTGGACTGAAGTGTTGATGCGCGACATTCCACATAACATGCTTGAGGGTGTGGCACTGCATCATTATGCAGTGATTGACTGGAATAAAAAAAGTTCAGCGACAGCGTTTACAGAGCAGGAATATTTCACCACCATGAAACGTGCATGGCAAATGGAAGAACTGGTTACCCGCCATTCCACCATCATGGATAAATATGACCCTCAGAAGAAAGTCGCGTTACTGGTAGATGAATGGGGTGGATGGTATGATGTGGAGCCCGGTACCAATGGTGCATTCTTGTACCAGCAAAACACGATGAGGGATGCGATGATCGCAGGAATCTCGCTTAATATTTTCAATAATCATGCCGACCGGGTACGCATGGCCAACATTGCACAAACCATTAATGTACTGCAGGCTGTGATTTTAACGAAAGAAGAAAAGATCATCCTCACCCCTACATACCATGTAATGGAGATGTATAATGTACACCAGGACGCAACCCTGTTACCGCTTTCCATAAAAACAAACGACTATAAGTTGGGGGATGAAAAATTACCCGCGGTATCGGTTTCAGCATCTGTCGATAAAGCTGGACTGATGCACATTTCCCTGGTCAATATCGATTCACAAAAAGACCAGGAAGTATCGATTGATCTTCGCGGAGCAAAAGTAAATTCCGTTAGCGGAAGGATTTTGGGCTCAGCAAAATTACAGGACCATAATAGTTTTGAAAATCCGGATAAAATAAAACCTGTTGCGTTCAAAAGTGCTGCCATTAATGGAAGCATGCTGAAAGTTAAACTGCCGGCTTTTAGTGTGGTGGTGCTGGAGGTGAGATAACGCCACAAAAAATAACATGAAAAAAATTATCGTCTTATATCTCATCACGATTACCGTCCATGCGCACGCGCAGATGCCTCACCAGATTGAGCCGGTAAATTTTTCCAGGGTTACCATTACGGATGCTTTCTGGAAACCCAAACTTGATGAGGTGGCCACTACCACATTGAATGCTTGCATTTACCAGACTGAAACGGCAACGCCGAGGATCAGGAATTTTGAAAAAGTAGCGCGCAACAAAGGGGAAAAGCATGAAGGCATTTTCTATGACGATTCTGATGTCTTTAAAGCCCTCGAAGCCATTGCTTATTCATTAAAGAACAGGCCTGACACTGCCCTGATGAAGAAAGCCGATGAATGGATAAATAAGATCGCAGCCGCGCAGCTTCCCGACGGTTACCTCAATACGTATTACACACTAACGGGGCTGGACAAACGATGGACAGACATGAGTATGCATGAAGACTATAACGGCGGACATATGATCGAAGCAGCCGTTGCATATTATGATGCAACCGGTAAAAGAAAATTTCTCGACGTCTCCATCAAATGGGCAAATTATTTCGACAGTCTTTTTGGCCCGGCTAAAAGACACTGGGTAACTGGCCACCAGGAACTGGAACTTGCGCTGGTAAAACTGTACCGTGTCACAAAGGATAAAAAATACCTGGACCTGGCGTATTGGTTACTCGAAGAACGCGGTCGCAAACTTGCCATTGGCTATACGTGGACAGATTGGAAAGATACCGGTTATGCCCAGGACCTGGTTCCTGTAAGGGATCAGAAAGAAATTACGGGTCATGCGGTCAGGGCTATGTACCTATATACCGGTGCTGCAGATGTTGCTGCCCTGACGGGCGATCAGGGGTATCTAACAGCAATGCGAACCGTATGGGAGGACGTTGTATATCGTAATATGTACATTACCGGAGGTATTGGATCGGCGGGAAGCAATGAGGGATTCTCGACAGACTTTGACCTTCCAAATGAACAGGCTTATTGCGAAACCTGTGCGTCAGTTGGCATGGTATTCTGGAACCAGCGCATGAATGCGGTTTCCGGTGATGCGGAATACGCCGATGTACTGGAAAGAAGCTTATATAATGGTGCCCTTGATGGATTGTCGTTAAAAGGAGATCGATTTTTTTATGGTAATCCGCTCGCTTCAACGGGTAAAAATGCGCGCCGGGAATGGTTTGGAACAGCCTGCTGTCCGGCTAACATTGCCCGCCTGGTAGAGTCTGTCGGAAACTACATTTATGCCGCCTCAGACAATGGCATATGGATTAATCTTTTCATCGCTAATAAAACTTCGATACCGGTAAAAGAAAATACCATTAACCTCGAAATGAAAGGAAATTATCCCTGGGACGGAAACATTTCCATAGCCGTTGATCCGGTAAAAAAAACAAAGACGGCAATTCGTATAAGGATACCAGGATGGGCAAGAAATATAGCAGTCCCCGGCGGGCTTTATGGTTTTACCGAATTATCCACATCTTCCGCTAAAATGATATTAAATGGAAAAGAAATTCTTTACGTAGTTGAAAAGGGATATGCAACCATTGAACGGGAGTGGAAAAAAGGCGATAAAATAGAACTGCAATTACCGATGGAAGTCAGGAAGATAACTTCCCGTCCGGAATTAAAAGCCGATGAAGATCGCATTGCACTACAGCGTGGTCCGATAGTATACTGCATAGAGGGACAGGACAACGGCGGAAAGGCCTGGAACCTGATACTTCCCAAGGACGTTTCGCTAAACGCTGAAAAAGGCACCATTCTGGACGAACCTGTTGTGCTATTGAAGGGCATCCTGCCTTCCATCAGCATTACGGAAGATGGACAAAACATAAAAACTGAGCATAAAACAGTGACCGCTATTCCCTATTATACCTGGTGCAACAGGGGAAGCAATGAAATGCAGGTGTGGTTGCCCGTTAGTATAAAAAATATCAGGATAAATTAACATTATGAGAAGAAGTATCTGGTTGGTGGTCGCTTACCTGGTTTCTTTTATTTCGCTGCGTTCGCAGGATTGGAAACTGGCAGGAAACACTATACGTTCGGTGTGGGGTGAGCAGCTGAGAACGGACAATCCGCTGCCTGAGTATCCACGTCCGCAGATGGTTAGGAATAACTGGGTTAACCTCAATGGAACATGGGATTATGCGATCCGGTACAAAGACGAACCGAAGCCGGAAGCTTATGGGAAAAAGATCCTGGTTCCCTACCCTGTTGAATCGGCACTTTCCGGTGTTGGCAAAACAGTGGGTGAAAACAACAATCTCTGGTACAGGAAAATAATTTCGATTCCTCCGTCAATGAAAGGGAAAACGATCCTTCTGAATTTTGGCGCGGTAGACTGGGAGGCTGAAATTTTTGTGAATGGAAAAAGGGCCATGTTGCACCAGGGCGGATTTGATCCTTTTACCATTGACATCACTTCTTTCATCACCAAAGCAAAAGAACAGGAGATTGTAGTCAGGGTCTGGGATCCCACAGACCTTGGTCCACAGCCTATTGGCAAACAAAAAGACAAACCTTCAGGCATATGGTATACGCCCGTCACAGGGATATGGCAGACGGTTTGGATGGAAGCTGTTTCACCGACATATTTTACCAGGATATATACCGTTCCTGACATTGACCATTCAGCCATTGCTTTTTTTCCTGCACTTCAAAATGCAAATCTTGATGACCAGTTACGGATCAGCATTTTCGACAAGGGAAAGAAAATTCATGAAAATACCTTCCGCAATGATTCAACTTTCAGGGTTGAACTGGAAGAATTACGGTTATGGTCACCCGAAACGCCGGTTTTGTATAATTATACCCTGAGTGTTTTGCGCAACGGGAAAGTGCTGGATGAGGTGGATGGATATTTCGCCATGCGCAAGATCAGCCTGGAGAAAGACGCAAACGGCATCAAGTGGATCATGCTGAACAACAAATTTGTATTTCAATATGGCCCACTCGACCAGGGATGGTGGCCTGATGGATTATATACCGCACCAACAGATGAAGCCCTGAAGTTTGATATTATAAAGACAAAGCAAATGGGTTTCAACATGATCCGTAAACACACCAAGGTAGAGCCGGCAAGGTGGTATGCACATTGCGACAGCATAGGCATGTTGGTATGGCAGGATATGCCCAGTGGCGATATGAATTTCAATACAGATAAATGGATCACCAATCCATCCCTGGAACCCATAGATAAAGTAAGGACTCCAGAATCAGAGGTAATCTACAGGAGAGAACTTAAAGCTATGATCGACAATTTCCGTATGTTTCCATGTATTGTCGTATGGGTTCCTTTCAATGAAGCATGGGGACAGTTCAAAACAGTCGAGATCACCAACTGGACTAAAGCCTACGATCCATCACGGTTGGTAAACGCAGCTAGCGGCGGAAATTTTCATGCGGCTGGCGATATGCACGACCTGCATAACTATCCCGATCCCATAATCCACCGTCCGGAAGTCTTTGGTCGTGACCGCGCGGTGGTATTAGGTGAATTTGGCGGACTTGGATTACCCATCGAGCAACATACCTGGACCGACAAAAGCAACTGGGGTTATCAGAGTTTCAAAAATCAACAGGAACTGTTCATCCGATATCAGACATTATTGGAAAAACTGCAAACACTTATTCCCCTTGGACTATCCGCAGCTGTGTATACCCAAACCACGGACGTAGAATCTGAAGTGAATGGCCTGATGACCTATGATCGCAAAGTGATGAAATTTGATATCGAAGCCATCAAAAAACTAAACCAGAAATTATATACAATCCAAGGTTATAAAAAATGAGCCGAACAAGGGTTATTGGTTGATTTTGGCTGCAGCAACCATATACACACCAGAAGTATAAAAAATGATCCGAACAAAGGTTAATGGTTATTTTTGCCCGCAGTAACCATCTACCTAAACTCAAGGATTAGTTTACAATATGAAGAAAGTAACCATTATCGGCGGCGGTGTTATCGGCCTATGCAGCGCGTATTATTTGACCAAAGCAGGATATAATGTACGGCTTATTGATCGTGGTGACATTCATACCGGGACATCCTTTGGTAATGCTGGTTATGTTTCACCAAGCCATTTTGTTCCACTTGCTTCGCCCGGTATTGTTGCCAAAGGATTGCAGTGGATGCTTAGTTCCACTTCCCCATTTTATATTAAGCCAAGGCTCGACTGGGACCTTATTCGTTGGGGATTTACCTTTTGGAGAAATGCTACTGAAAAAACGGTGGAGAAAAATGCGAAACCATTAAACGATCTGCTTCACTTCAGCAGGGAACTTACATCTGACATCAAGAATGACCTGGGCAATCAATTCCGGATGGAAGAGATTGGATGTTTCATGTTATACAAAAGTGCAGAAACGGAAAAACATGAAATTGAACTGGCCAAAGAAGCAAAACATTTTAACCTCGAAACGAGGATCATGAACGCCAGCGAAGTGCAGGCCCTGGAAACAGAAGTAGAAGTAAATGTGAGGGGTGGTGTACTATATCCGATCGACTGTCATCTTCATCCCGGCGATTTTATGCGCACCCTGGTAAATTACCTCGTTGCCAATGGTACGGAATTCCAGCTAAATACTACTGTAACAGGATTTAGTAAACAAGGTAAAAAAGTCACCAAAGTACTTACCGATAAAGGAGATTTTGAATGTGAAGAACTCGTCATTGCTTCCGGTTCATGGTTACCAGTAGTGAGTAAGTCGTTGGGAATAGACATTATGCTTCAGGCTGGTAAAGGATATAGCATGACCTTTGAAAACATGAAGAACAATCTTAAATATCCAGCGATATTGGTAGACAGGCGTGTAGCCATGACGCCGATGGGACGTGACCTGAGGATGGGCGGCACCATGGAAATCAGTGGATTGAATTCACCTACATTATTAAAAAGAGCATCATCGATATTTAACGCTGCTAAAGAATATTATCCTGGTCTTCAGGTTGAATTCCCATCAACAGAAAAAATATGGAGCGGTCTCAGGCCATTGAGTCCTGATGGTCTGCCTTATATCGGTAAACATTCTAAGTACGACAACCTCACTATTGCCGGTGGTCATGCCATGCTTGGCCTTTCACTGGCTGCAGGTACTGGCAAACTGGTGGAGGAACTTGTTGCCAAATCCACTTTAAGTGTTCCGCTCAAACCTTTTGACGTAGAACGATTTGCATAGGCCATTTAATAGCTTACTCAACCATAACCAAATACTGCTATA
>JANMMA010000429.1:0-1934 GCA_031372815.1 Sphingobacteriales bacterium | reverse complement strand
GGATCTATTGGTTTGCCTCCTTTATGAACTTCATAGTGTAAATGTGGTCCTGTAGATTTACCTGTGCTTCCAACCCATCCTATCACTTCTCCTCGTTTTACCGTTTGTCCAACCCTCACTTTTACTCGAACCATGTGGCCGTATAGCGTCTCGTATCCATAGCCATGATTGATTTCTACATGATTACCGTATCCATTACCAAGGTTTCCGGCGGTGGTAACCCGTCCATCAGCCGTTGCATAAATAGGTGTTCCCTGTGGTGCCGCAAAATCCAGACCTTGATGAAACTTCACCGTTTTGTACACCGGGTCGATACGGCTTCCATAACCGGATGCAACGCGGGTAAGGTCTTTGTTGTTGACAGGTTGGATGGCAGGCGTGGAAGCAAGAAGTTTTGCCTTGTCGCGGACCATTCTTTCTATTTCACTGTAAGATTGTTCCTGGAACTTCATTCTGCCAGAAATTGAATTTAATGTGGCTGCGAGTGAGTAGGCAAGTTCGTTTTCATCCATCGAAGAAACCAGCCTGATCTCATTTTCAATTTCGATTTGTTTCTGGCGGGCACTGTCGGCCACCGGTGATGCTTCAAAAATGGAACGATAAACGTCATTATCCCTTTTTTCCAGCCGTTTCATTTGCTGATCGATCTGTTTAATCCTGCTATTGATAGCGTTGAGGTCGCGCTGCGACCTTTCGTATTGAAGCCTGAGAATTTTTTCTTTGGGAGAATCAAGGAAGCGAAAAGCAAAGGCTACTATAATCAGCGCCGTAACGATAGCGGCAGCCAAAAAACCCATGATACGGAGTAGCTTAACCCGCAATGGGACCACCAGTTTTTCATACCGGAGGGTATTGGTATTATAGTAGTACTTTACTTTTTTCATACATGCTATCTGGTACCTATTCCCGGGCCGCAGGGTTGAATGTCCATCCGGATCAGTTGCCCAAATAATGTACTTTTGTGCCCATTATTGCGTAAAGCAGGCAAATATAACTTATTGACCGGCAACATTTGCCCAATTAAAACGAATATACCACATGACTTCGGCTGTTATCAGGCAGAAATTCCTGGACTTTTTTGCCTCAAAAGGGCATCACATCGTTCCTTCGGCACCTATCGTTATTAAAAATGATCCCAGCTTACTGTTCACTAATGCCGGGATGAATCAATTCAAAGACTATTTCCTTGGCAACAAGACGCCACCATACAAACGCATCGCAGATACACAAAAGTGTTTACGGGTAAGCGGAAAACATAATGACCTTGAAGAAGTAGGTGTCGATACTTATCATCACACCATGTTCGAGATGCTGGGCAACTGGAGTTTCGGAGATTATTTTAAAGATGAAGCCATTGCCTGGAGTTGGGAATTGCTGACAGATGTTTATGGAATACCCAAAGACAGGCTTTATGCAACGGTGTTTGAAGGAGACGAAAAAGAAGGCATTCCTGCCTCTACAGTAGCCCTCGCGAACTGGAAGAAATTATTGCCGGATGACCATATCGTCTTCGGCAATAAGAAAGATAATTTTTGGGAAATGGGAGATACAGGTCCATGTGGACCATGCAGTGAAATTCATGTGGATTGTCGTGCTGATCAGGAAAGAGCGGAAATGCCAGGGCACCTGTTAGTTAACAGGGACCATCCACAGGTTATTGAAATCTGGAATAACGTATTCATACAATATAACCGGCTGAAAGACGGCAGTCTTGAACCACTGGCGTCCACCCACGTGGATACCGGCATGGGACTCGAAAGGCTGGTCCGCGTTTTACAGGGTAAACAATCTAACTATGACACAGACCTGTTCACCGGAACCATTGCAGCAACGGAAAAGATTACCGGAATTGCCTATGAAGGCACCGATAGCAGAAAAGACATTGCCTTCCGGGTTATAGCCGACCATATCAGGGCTATCGGATTTACTATTGC
>JANMMA010000412.1:0-12583 GCA_031372815.1 Sphingobacteriales bacterium | reverse complement strand
TTGTTGGGATGGAAACCATCAAAGCTTTTTTCATCCCGGATAAACAATAGTAACAAGATACAAACGGCCATTCCGGTAGATAACCCAAAGACATTGATGATGGTATTTACTTTCCTTTTGGAAAGATTCCGCCAGGCTATTTTCAGAAAATGACTTCTCATGCAATTTGTTTGAATTTGATTTGGCTTCAACAGCTTGCCAAATCAGCACAATATATCAAACAAAGGCAATGCCTTTTTATAATGTGTTAATTATCAATGTGTTGGAATGTGGTAGTGCAGTTGGCTGTTCGGTTTTGATACAATTGGTGTACGATAACGGGATGGTGGCTGATCATTCGGCTCGAAGTGCTTTTATGGTATTTTTAAATTTGTGCTACCCACATGTATGGTTTACCCTATTCACTTCTTAATGCTGTTACAGGATTTGCAACAGCAGCTTTTACGGCCTGAAAACTTATGGTCAGCAAAGCAATCAACATTGCGGTAACACCGGCCACAGGAAATATCCACCATCCAATATCTATTTTATATGCGTAATCTGCCAGCCAGTTGTCCATTGCATACCATGCGATGGGGAAGGCAATTAACGAAGCCACCAATACAAGTTTTAAAAAGTCTGTTGAAAGCATTTGTATAATGCCGGGAATAGATGCACCAAGCACTTTCCGAATGCCAATCTCTTTCGTTCTTTGTTCTGCAGTAAAAGTTACAAGACCAAATAGGCCAAGGCATGAAATAAAAATGGCGAGGAAGGCAAAATACCTTGACAATTTACTGACTGTATTTTCTGCCTTATAATTCTTGGCGATCTCTTCATCGGTGAAAAAATATTGAAAAGGAAAAGCCGGATTAAACTGTTTCCATATTTTCTCCATACCTGCAATGGCCTGTTTCGACTGGCCAGATTTAGTCCTTACAATGACATTTCCCCAATAATTTCCCCAACTTTTTTTATGTAACCTGATAATCAGCGGTTCAATTGGTACATGAAGGGAATTATGATGAAAATCTTTCATCACTCCAATGATCGTTCCCTTATCGCCCCACATGGTCAGTTCTTGCCCTACAGGATCTTTATAACCGATCTTTCGTGCAGTAGCCTCATTGATGAGATAATTCATGCTATCCATACCATAATCCTTACCAAAATCACGGCCTTTTACAAGTTGTATACCCATAGTTTTGATATAGTCATAAGTGACAGGATTATTGGCAAATAGAATTTGTTTGGTAGTGTCTTTTCCCGGCCAGCGTACTCCCTGGGTAGAACTACCTACTTCCAGCGGACTGCTTTGTGCGCTGGTTACAGAAAGTATTCCAGGCTGTTTTAATAGTTCTTCCTTAAATGTCAGGAAGTTTTTTCTCAGTTCACCTTCCAGTGGCATATACATAAGGTCTTCGCGAGCAAAACCAAGATTCTTATTATGAATGAAATTTATCTGGCGGTAGATTACGATCATTCCCAGAATAAGGATTATCGACAATGCAAATTGAAATACAACCAGTCCTTTCCTGAAATAGGTTGCAGCTGGTTTAAATTTCAGGCTGCCTTTGAGTACCACAATTGGCCTTAGTGATGACATGAATAGTGCAGGGTAAGAGCCAGCTATAAACCCGGTCACTATCATCAGTCCTAAAAGGGTCAACCAAAAGGAGCCGTCACCGAAATCTAGTGCAAGTTTTTTTTCTGTCAGGAGGTTGAAGGAAGGAAGCAACAAAGCCACTAATGATATGGAAAGACAAATTGAGAGAAATGTTACCAGCATAGATTCACCTATAAATTGTGAGATCAACTGTCGTTTGCCGGCACCAATAACTTTTCTAACGCCTATCTCCCTTGCACGTTTCAGAGAGCGTGCAGTGGCCAGGTTCATAAAATTGATGCAGGCGATCATCAGGATGATGATGGCTACAATGGCGAAGATCTTTACGTAGTCGATCCTTCCACCGATCAGTTTGCCCCCTTCCCAATTAGAATGGAGATAAGAATCGCCATAATTTTGCAGGAAGAGTTCAACATTACTATCCTTGTGCTTGGTTTTAGTATAATTTTTGAGTTTTGCATTTACTTTATCAAGTGACACTCCCGGTGCCAGTAAAACATAAGCTCTGGGTCCATTGTTATCCCATTCTTTTGCCCAGTCATTTTCTTTTAACCATACCTCGTAATTTATAAGGAAATCAAATGTCATGGAAGATGCTTCTGGTATTTCTTCCAGCACACCTGTTACGGTAACATTATCCTTGTTGTCAATCCTGATGGCTTTTCCTATAGGATCCTGTCCTTTGAAATATTTGTCGGCCAGCTTTTTTGATATTACAATTCCATCCGGGTTAGCCATTGCCGTTGCCGGATCTCCTTTGGCAAGTTTAAAAGAAAACATTCTAAGAAAATCCTTCTGTACAAATCTGCCTTTTTCCTTATCAAAACTATTGCCTATCGTGAATACAGCTTCTGACTCCCAGAGCATCTGGGTCGCCATTTTTATTTCCGGAATATCCTTGACAACATTTTCTGCAAATATGCCCGGTGTGGAATTAGTTGTTGATATATCTCCCGAGTAATATTGGTTTTCCATTACACGGAATAGGCGTTTGTCATTTGCGTGGAATTTGTCTTTTTGAAGTTCGTCTTTGAGCCAGAGCATGATCATCAGGCTGCAAGTCATGCCCAGTGCCAGTCCGGCAATATTGATAAAAGAAAAAGTCTTGTTTTTTACAAGGTTCCTCCACGCTGTTTTGAAATAGTTTTTCAGCATAACCAGGTGTTTAAATGTTATAAGTTATTCTGTTCTCAAACTTTTCACAGGATTAGACACGGCTGCTTTAATGGCATGAAAACTTACTGTCAGAATGGTGATCGTAAGCGCCCCCAATATGGCCATGGCAAAGACCCACCATTGAATGCTGGTATGGTAGTCATATTTCTGTAACCATTGGTACATGCCATACCATGCCAGTGGAATGGCAAGCGTGCAGGCAATCAGTACCAGCATCACAAATTCTTTAGACAACAGGGTCCATACATTGAAGATCGTTGCACCAACTACTTTTCGGATGCCGATTTCTTTTGTTCTTTGTTCTGCAACAAACGATGCCAGCCCAAATAATCCAAGGCATGAGATGAGTACGGCAAGAATGGCAAAAACAGAAGCCAGTTTACCTATCCTTTCTTCATCACTAAATTTCTTTGCAAAATCCTCATCCACGAATTTGAATTCAAATGCAGTGGCAGGATCAAACTTCTTGAAAACATTTTCTATAGAGGCAATGGCCTGGTTCACGGTAAGTTTCGGATTGATTTTCATAATAAAGACATTCTCTTCCTCCATGGAAAGATGGTACATCATTGCACGGATGGGCGCATAAGGGGATTGCACCAGCATATCCTTAATCACGCCAATAACGGTATATGGTTTATTTTCCCATTTGATCACGCTGCCAACTGGATTTTTGAGTCCAATAAATTTTACTGCTGATTCATTCAGTATAAAAGCCAGTGAATCTGTTGCATAGTCCCTTGAAAAATCCCTGCCCTCTTTGATTTTCCAGCCAATCACTTTTCCGAATTCGTAGGTAACACCGGAGTTGGGAAAATCGACGGCCTGGTTTGGATCTTTTCCTTCCCAGTCGAAGCCGCCGTTGGTATTGTACACTGCCGTGGTTGGACTGGTGGCTTCGGATAATTCCAGCACGAGGTTATTTCGTTTCAATTCATCTCTTATTGCTTCAAATCTTTTGTGCAGGGTTCCGTTTGAACTTAGGGTTACCAGGCTCTCCTTATTATATCCAACCGGCCTGTTTTTGGCATGTTGGATCTGTTGATAAACGATGATAGTGCCAATAAACAACATCACTGAAACGGCAAATTGAAGCACTACCAATACTTTACGTGGAACTGATGCATATCTTCCTGCCTGGAAACTACCCTTCAACACTTTTACGGGTTGAAATGATGAGAGGTATAATGCAGGATAGCTGCCTGCAACGATACCTGTAAAAAGGCTGAAACTTAACCCCATGATCCAGAATACTGGATAACGCCATAGTAATGATAGTTTTTTATCGGCCAGTTCGTTGAAAAAGGGAAGTGCAAGAAAAACGAGGGCGATGGATAAGACGAAAGACAGCAGCACCACAAGAAAGGATTCACTAAAAAACTGAAGGATTAGTTGCCATCTTGCAGAACCAATGGCTTTCCTTACCCCAACTTCCTTTGCGCGCTTTTCTGATCTGGCGGTGCTAAGGTTCATAAAATTGATACAGGCAAGCAACAAGACAAAAAATCCAATAATCCCAAACAACCATACATACTGGATACGGCCTCCGATGATTTTTCCGTTTTTGAAATCGCTGTGCAGGTGCCATTTGCTCATCGGATGAAGAAAAACCACAGGGTTATATTTTCTTTCTTCTTTATCAATGGCGTCAAATTTAACCTTGCTGATCTTTGCAGAAACTGTTTCAAAATTCGCGTTATCAGCAATCTGCGCGAAAGTTTGTGTAAAATTGCTTCCCCAGGGATTTTCCATTTTCTGGATCCATGGCGATTGTATAATATAAAGTTCCCAAGGCATAAAATAGGTAATTTCACGAAAGGAACTGTTATAAGGAATGTCTTCATATACACCTGTTACCTTAACATCATAATTGTTATCAATCCTCAGGGTTTTATTAATAGGATCGTCATTTCCAAAAAATGCTTTGGCTACACTGCCAGATAGTAAAATGGAATAGGGATCTTTTAGTCCATTCCTCGAGCCCTTAAGCATTTTTAGGGAAAGCATTTCAGTGACCTGCGGCTCAAAAAATGAACCCGGCTTCAGTAGTTTTTTCTCACCCAGTGCAAGGGTATGTTGAAAGTTCCATGACGATTGAAGTACGAATTTAAAATCGCTACCATATTTGTTCCTGATCTCACGTGCCATTAGGGCTGGGTTGGCTTCCTGCGTACTAATTTCTCCATTGAAAATCTGATGTTGCATGACCTGGGCGATCTTGTCGTAATTCCGGAAATACTTATTATAGGAAAGTTCATCCCAGATCCATAAACCGATCATTATGGCGACTGCCATGCCCAGTGCAAGACCACCAATGTTTATAGCGCTATAGCCTTTACTCTTGACCAGGTTACGCCAGGCGATCTTGAAATAATTTATGACCATGATTTTACGTTAAGGGTCGTATGAAATGCTCCGGATGTTGCAGCATCCGAAGCACTATTTTTTATTCACTTCTTAATGCCTTCACCGGGTTGGATATGGCGGCTTTGATGGCCTGAAAACTAACTGTTAACAGGGCTACGCAAAGTGATGCGATTCCGGCCACGATAAAAATCCACCAGCTTATATTCACACGGTATGCAAAATCCTTCAACCAGCTGTGCATTGCGTACCAGGCAATGGGAAATGCAATCAGCGCAGCAATCAATACGAGTTTTAAAAAATCCTTCGATAATAATGCAACAATGCCGGTGACATTGGCACCGAGTATCTTTCTTACACCAATCTCTTTGATGCGTTGTGAAATCGTAAATGCGGATAGACCAAACAGGCCAAGGCAGGCTATGCAAATGGCGATGCAGGCGAATGCAGTGAAAATATTACCCTGACGCTGTTCCGCTTCATAGAGTTTATCGAAGTTTTCATCCAGGAAACTATATTCATAAGGTACTTCGGGAATATATTTTTTCCAGATGCTCTCAAGGGTCGACATCGTTTTGTTGACGTTGCTCCCCGCAATTTTGACAGAGAGGTTATTAAAATACGTGTTGGAAGGTGGAAGCATGATCAATACAAGTGGAACAATGGTCTGGTGCATGCTTTCAAAATGAAAATCATTGATCACGCCGATAATGTGACCACGGGTATTACCATATTTAAAATCTTTTCCCACGGCGGCTTCGGGGGATTTCCAACCCAGTGCCTTTACGGCTGATGCATTGATAACATATCCGGCGGTATCGGTTCCAAAATCCCTGGAA
Source organism: Sphingobacteriales bacterium (assembly GCA_031372815.1). Taxonomy (GTDB): domain Bacteria; phylum Bacteroidota; class Bacteroidia; order Chitinophagales; family Chitinophagaceae; genus Pollutibacter. The sequence goes on along the minus strand of JANMMA010000412.1, from coordinate 6,598 downwards.
AAATTCCTGCCTGCAGAGAGTTTTATTTCATATGTAGGAACAAAATCATAATCTACTGCAACGAATTTGATGTCTGTTGTAGACGGAACCAGGGAATTTCCTGAGAGTGTTGCTGCTTCCATTGCATCGAGCAATCTTCCCGTAGGAATACGAGACGTACGGCTGATGTCCTTGAAATTCGGATTGCTAAGGAGTTCGTTGCGGAAGGATTCATAACGTTCATTCAATGAACTATTGTAGGGAATTACGACTATCCGATCCCGGTTGAAGCCGAGCGATTTGTTTTGCAGGTAGTGTAATTGCTGGAAGACTATTGCTGTTGTAATGATCAATATGATGGAAATGGCAAACTGACTGATGACCAGTATTTTTCTAAACGATACGGAACTACCACCGGTCTTGGCAAAACCTTTCAAAGTTTTGACCGGCATGAAAGACGACATAAATACTGCAGGGTATATTCCGGAAATTATACCAATGATAAAGGGTGACATAATAAGTATAAGCAGGATCTGCCAGGTAAAAAGGATATTTAACTGTAGACTTAACCCTGAAACTTTATTCAACCATGAAAGGGCAAAAATCAATAGTCCGCAGGCGAGCATGATCGCTACCAGGGTGATCAGTACTGACTCGCTAATGAATTGCAGGATGAGTTCTTTTTTACTTGCGCCGATGACTTTCCGGATGCCTATTTCCTTTGCCCTTAATACAGACCTGGCAGTAGAGAGGTTCATATAATTGATGCTTGCAATCAGCAGAATGAAAAATGCAATAGCTGAGAAAATATATACCCTGCTCATGTCACCATTTGGTTCGGCTTCATAATCTGTATGTGAATACAAATGGATATCGGTGAGTTTCTGAAGTCCGAGTTTTGTAAATTTTGAAGGTTGCTTACCAACATATTCTTCTCCTGACATCCTCTTATCAACAAAATTGGGAAACCGCCCCAGCATGTTATTGATATTATAATTCGGAGGCAACAGCAAATAGGTGAAGAAGGAATTGTTTCCCCAGTTTGTCCGCAAGTTTTTTTCGCCATATATCGTGGAGTCTCTGAGTGTATTGAATGAGACGAGCATTCCCGGATGCAAGTGCGCATTAGATGGAAATGCTTTGTAAATACCGGTTACTTTTAATTCGAGTTGGTTATTGTAACGAATGGATTTATCCATTGGATCTTCGTCGCCAAAATATTTACGGGCTGTCTCTTCCGTTAGCATTACGCAGAAAGGATCTTTCAACGATGTGGCAGGGTTGCCTTTCAATACGTTTACGGTGAATACATCAAATAAATGCTCATCGGCAAAAAACACTTGTTTTTCATTGAATAATTTTTCCTTGTACCTAAGGGGCGTGATACCATTGTCCAGTAACCTGGTCATCTTAATAATCTCCGGAAAATCTGTGGGTAGATAGTACCCGAAAGGAGGTGAAATAGTACTTAAGCGTAAACTAACTACGCCATCCTGATTATTGAAGTCCCGTGTTACCCGGTAAATATGATCAGCGTTTTTGTTGTACCTGTCATAGCTGAGTTCATTTAATATGTAAGCAAGCAGGATAAGGCAGCAGGTTAAACCAATCGTTAATCCAAAAAGGTTAATACCGGAAATGAACTTGTACTTTACAAGGTTCCTATAAGCAATTTTGAAATAATTCCTGAACATAGCGATTGGTTTATATGCAATTAACCATTAAAATTCACTATTCGCTTCTCAATGCTTTTACCGGATTAGACACTGCGGCCCTGATCGCCTGGAAACTGATTGTGGCGAGTGCAATAAGCAATGCGATAACACCAGCCAGCAGGAAAACCCACCATGGTATGGCGATGCGATAGGCAAAATCCTGCAGCCAGGAATGCATAGCCCACCATGCCAGCGGGAAAGCAATAATGGAAGAGACCAATACCAGTATGAGAAAATCTCTGGAAAGCATTTCCACGATATTGTTGACTGAAGCGCCCAACACTTTTCTTATACCGATTTCTTTTATTCTTTGTTCGGCGGCATAGGTGGCCAGTCCGAATAAACCCATACAGGCAATCAGGATGGCGAGGATGGCAAAGGCCATAGCAAGTTTTCCCGTCCTTTGTTCAGTTCTGTACATTTGGTCAAAGGCTTCATCCAGGAACCGGTAACTGAAAGGCATACCGGGAGCCATTTTTTTCCATGTGGATTCCACTTTAGCAACCAGGGATTTTACGTCTGTCGTGTTGATTCTGAAGATGGCTGAGCCTGTACTTCTTCTAAGGCGAAAACAAAGTGGACCCACTTCCTGTCGCAGCGATTCAAAATGGAAATTTTTGACAACACCGATAATGGTTAAGGGTTTTAGTTGCCTGTTATCATCCGAGAAGTACAATATTTTTCCAATGGGATCATCATATCCTAAAAGCGTAGCAGTGGTTTCATTGATCATCGTGGCACTGGAATCAGTGGTGAATTCTTTAGAAAAATTTCTTCCCCGAACAAGTTCCATTCCGAGTGTTTTCAGGTATACTTCATCAACATCCCAGGTTTGCATGTTTAAACCGGTTTTGGAATCCATGACAGCCTCTTTTGAATAGGTGTTGTCACTTCTGGACGAACTTTCTACAGGAAGAAAACTGCTCAGTGATGCATTGTTGATTCCGCTATAACCGGAAATTTCGGATGAAAAAACTTTAGCCTGCTGACCCAGCGCATATGTGTTGTTGATGATCAGGACCTGGTTTTTATTGTAGCCCAGTTTGCGGCTTTGAATATAATTCAGTTGGCTATAGACAACGATCGTTGCAATGATCAGAATAATTGTGGTGGAGAACTGGATCACAACCAGCGTGCTTCTCAGACTGCTCTTCTTGAATCCCGATGCCAGTTTACCTTTCAATACCGTGATGGGTTGGAAAGAAGAAAGGTAAAAAGCAGGATAGGAGCCAGCGACAATCCCAACAGCAAGTGGTATCAATAAAAGCAGCGGAACGAATTTTTTGTCGAAAAGATTGGAGAACTGCAACGACTTATTGGATACATCATTGAAGAAAGGAAGTATAAGAAAAGTGATCACCAGTGCAATAAATAATGCAATAAAAGCTACAAGGGTGGATTCTGTAAGGAACTGACCGATCAGTGTTTTTCTTTCCGTACCCAGCACCTTCCGGATGCCGACTTCCTTGGCCCTGTTCGAAGAACGGGCCGTAGAAAGATTCATAAAATTGATGCAGGCAATCAGTAAGATAAATAATGCAACGGCAGAAAAAATATATACATTCTGGATATCCCCATTGGGTGCCAGTTCAGGAAAGCGTGCAGAGTAAAGGTGGATTTTCTTGAGTGGCATCAGGTGGTATTCCAGGTGATTGCCCGACTTCTCAAACTCATCCATACTTTTAATATTCATAAATGCCTGGGCCTGCGGAATAACATATTTATTAAGGATATCCCTGAATCGACTTTTGAAAATGCCTGGGTCCGTTCCTTTCTGTAATACAATATAGGTGGTGAAATTATGACTGAGGTAGTTGCCAAACTGGTAATCCACATTATCCATCGATAACAGTATATCGTAATTGAAATGCGAATTTGAAGGCATGTCCTTCATCAAGGCAGTGATCTTAAAGGAGACCTTCTCACTTGTTTCTATGACCTTTCCAATGACGTCTTCCGTACCAAAATATTTTTTAGCGCCTGACTGTGAGATGACACAGGTATTTGGATCGTTCAATGCTGTTTTTGCATTTCCATTGACCAACGGAAAACTAAATACATCAAAGAAGGTGGAATCGACATAGGCAATTTTCGGCTCGTTAATAAACTCAGTTCCCTTTTTAATCAGCTTTGATCCTTCCGAAGCGTATATACGGGTGAATTGTTCCACTTGTGGATAGTCTCTTTTCAGTGTTGCTCCCATGGGATCAGAACTGACTGACAGTTTCATGTCTGTGCCACCGAATTTGATATCAGAATCAACACGGTAAATCCTGTCGGCCTTTTCATTGAATTTGTCATAGCTCAGTTCATCCCAAACATAGAGAAGGATTAGAAGGCAGGTGGCCAGTCCGGCAGAAAGGCCAATAATATTAATAGCAGAATAACCTTTGTTTTTCCAAAGGTTGCGAAGGGCCACTTTAATGTAGTTGCGTATCATAATGAGTTTTGTTTTATTCTGTTCGTAAACTTTTAACCGGACTGGCAATAGCAATCTTGCTTACCCTGGCAGAAATGAGTAGTGCGATCAGCACCATCATCGATAACGCATGGCTGCAAATGGTCATTCATTCCTAAGTGCGCGAACCGGATTTATCAATGCCGCTCTTATGGCTTTAAAACCAACAGTTATCCAAGCGATCACCACAGAAAATGCAATGCCCATAATAAATATCCACGCGCTGAAATTTATCTTGAAGGCAAAGTTCTCCAGCCATATAGACATCAGGTACCACGCCGCTGGTGCCGCAATTAAAAACGCAACGATGATGAGGACGGTAAATTCTTTAGAAAAAAGGAATACAATGCTGCTTACCGATGCCCCAAGTACTTTTCGGATACCCACTTCTTTTGTTTTCTGTACGGCCATGAATGATACCAATCCATACAATCCAAGACATGAAATCACAATGGCCAGCAGCGCAAAGAATTGGTAAAGCCTGGTTAGCTGCTGCTCCTGGCGATAAAAATTGTTTATCGATTCATCCATAAACCTGCTTGTATGCACATATTCCGGATAATATTTATCCCAGGTATGCTGTATCTTTTCCTTCACACCTGAAAGATCAGACGTACTCAACTTGATATTTGTTACACCATAAAACCTGTTTCGGGAAAAAATTGCAATGGGATTTATTTTTTCCCTAAGTGAGTTTGCTTTGAAATCGCGTACCACACCAACGATAGGTTTCCATCTTCCTCCACCCAGTTTAAGGTTTTTGCCAAGGGCATCTTCCGGATTTTTAAGCCCCAGCTTCTGCACCATGGTTTCATTGATCACCATTTCATTGGCGGTGTCAGAAACCGTAAACCCTCTGCCCGCTGCGAACTGTAGACCATAGGTTTTAAAATAATCGGCATCCGACATTTTCAGGTAAACTTCAAATTTTTCATCATCCCGTCCATCAAATGCAAAATTGGTTGCCCAGTTATTATCTGAAGAGGGCATGTCTGAACTAAAGCTCACTGACTGAATTCCTTTTTGGGAAACTAGTTCACTTTTAAATGCGTTTTGTCTCGAAACAACGGCACTATCCTGATTGGTGGTAAGAACGAGCACCGCTTCTTTTTTGAAACCAAGGTCTTCATTCCTGATATAATTCATCTGGCTGATGGCTACTATAGTTCCAATGATCAGCATCTGGGAAATGGCAAATTGCAGCACCACCAGTCCACGGCGTAAAGAAATCCCGCCCACCTGCGCAGAGCTGATCTTGTTTTTAAGTGCTACAGCCGGTTTAAAACCAGATAGGATCAGCGAAGGATAGAAGCCTGAAAAAAGGGATATGAAGACAAATAAAATAATGATGAAACCTATTGACCTGCCATTCAGGAAACTAAGTTTTTCCGGAAGGTTAATGAACTGGTCAAGAAATGGTATACAGGCAAAGGCAATGACTATTCCTATTAAAAGGGAAATGAGAACGATAACCGCTGTTTCGCCCATCATTTGGCCCATCAACTGCCTTCTGTTTCCACCCAATACCTTCCGTAGTCCCACTTCTTTGGATCGACTGATAGCCTGTGCGGTGGACAGGTTAATGAAATTGATGCTGGCCATGATGATGATGAGCACACCAATGAGACTCAACGTCCACAATGTTGGGCGGCTGGTGATATGGTCGCCCAGGTTACCGAAACGGTTGTCGAAATGAATATCCGAAAGAGGGCGAACAAAATGTGTACGTATCGAACCATTTTGGTTATTCTTATATTGTTCCCTGCTGAATGCCAATAGTTGCTTGTTGATAGAGGTATCACTAACGTTTATGGGTAGTTGCAAATAAACATGGAAATTGCTGGTTGTGCTATTCCAGTCATCCTGGTAATAATATGCCTGTGGATTATTTTTTAAGGTAATAAAAGAGCTAATGACCCGTAGCGGGAAATCGCTGTTGAGCGGAGTATCATCGATAACCCCTTTTACCATAAGGTTGACCTTGTTGTCCATTTTTATGAATTGTCCGGTAGCCTGTTGCCAGCTTCCGAAATATTTTTCGGCAATAGTTTTTGACAATACAACGCTGTTGGGTTCACCAAGTACTGCCGGAGATCCGTTAAGCCAATGGTAATTGAAGACTTCGAAGAATTGTGGTTCGGCAAAGAATACACCTGATTCTTCGATGTATTTGCCTTTGATATTCGTGCTGAGCGAATCATTTCCGTTGATGGTGAACTGGCTGCCATAACTGGCGTAGAGTCCTGCTACTTTGGCTTCCGGGAATTTAAGCCTGAAGACATCCAATGCGGGTCCCGGTACACCAGATGTGAAGTTTTCGTCATCTTTTGCCTTATCCGTTGTTACCGCCTGGTATATCTGGTTAAATGATGGCTGAAACTTGTCATAGCTCAGTTCATATTGTACCACCAGAAAAAGTAACAGGCTGGCCGCGATACCGATGGCC
>JANMMA010000383.1:0-13443 GCA_031372815.1 Sphingobacteriales bacterium | reverse complement strand
TTGTAACTGGTAACGGAGTAAATGTTGTAAAAAGCTTTTCGATCAATGCAGAAGTTTCTGATAACTTCCTGATCCGCGAAGTAAACAATAAGTAATTATAAGCACCGCTGGGTCAATCAGGCCAGGCTGCCGGAAGGTAGCCTGGTTTCCCTTTTTATGAAATGATTATGCATTATTGCAAGAAATCATCATCCCCTTTTGTGCCGTATTTATCAAACAACTTATCGATTGCACCGCCGAATATGGGACATTTGTTTTTAGCAAAATTCTTGATAATGGTTATGGCCTGAACAGCCTGTGCTTCTGTTAATCCTGCTTCACTTTTGAGTTGTTCGATAAGTTCTTTCATGTATGATGATTAGTTGTGCGGGAATACGGAGATGACGGAGTTATAGCGCGAAATTCACCCTGGCATCAACGGATCAGGCCACTTTCAGGAGGCTCATTTTAGACTTGTCGAACTTGTGTTGTGCGTAATCAAGTGTAAGAAGAAATTTCTTCTGGTTTGTAGACGGCAATTCGAACATAGCGTCAGTCAAAATGCTTTCACAAATTGAGCGTAATCCCCTTGCCCCGAGTTTATATTCAACAGCTTTGGTGACCATGAAGTCATACACTCCCGCTTCAATGCTGAGTTCTATTCCTTCCAGTTCAAACAATTTTTTATATTGTTTGATGAGTGAATTTTTTGGTTCTGTAAGAATTGCCCTAAGTGTTACAGCGTCAAGCGGACTGAGGTAAGTCACTACAGGTAATCGTCCCAGCAATTCAGGTATCAGGCCAAAAGCTTTTAAGTCGGTTGCGTTTACATACTGCAACAGGTTTTTCTTCATTTCTTCCTGTTCTTCTTTATTGACGTTGAAGCCAATTGAATTGGTGTTCACTCTTCTGGCAATGATTTTATCAATGCCGTCAAATGCACCGCCACAAACAAACAGTATGTTTTGGGTATTAACTTTGATCAGTTTTTGTTCCGGATGTTTTCTTCCTCCCTGCGGTGGAACCAATACCTCAGTTCCCTCAAGAAGTTTCAACAGGCCCTGCTGCACACCCTCACCGCTAACATCACGGGTGATAGAAGGATTATCTCCTTTGCGGGCAATTTTATCTAACTCATCAATATATACAATGCCTTTCTCCGCTGCAGTTACATCATAATTACAAACCTGAAGTAAGCGGGTAAGAATACTTTCTACGTCCTCACCAACATAACCGGCTTCTGTAAATACGGTAGCATCAACAATCGCAAATGGAACATTCAATAATTTTGCGATGGTTTTTGCCAGGAGGGTTTTACCAGTTCCTGTTTCACCAACCATAATGATGTTGCTCTTGTCAATCTCAACTTCTGTATCGGACTGTTTATGCTGAAGTCTTTTGTAATGATTGTACACGGCAACCGCCAGTACTTTTTTTGCATCGTCCTGCCCAATTACATATTCGTCAAGAAATTTTTTGATCTCAACAGGTTTTCTGACGGTGAGTTTATAATTCGAATTTGTCTGGTCATTACGTATCATCAGCTCCTGCTCGATGATTTCACGTGCATGCTCAACACAGTTTTCGCAAATATGTCCGTCCTGGCCTGCAATAAGAATTTTCACCTCATCACGGCTCCTGCCACAGAAAGAACAATGCAGGGTCGATTTTGCCATAATCTATTATTGAAAGCCAAAATTAAAACTAAAAACGCCAGGGCTTTGATTAATTTATACTTATTTGTAAACCAACGCTTTAGATTAGCTAATTTGCAAGCCAGGCTGGTTGTTTTTGCGTTACAGCATGGGACACTATTTGTTAGCAAAAGCTCTATCTACTGCCCCGTAAAGAATTGGATGCTTTTTATTAGCCAATCCAGTACCTGACGCGCTAACGAAATTTCCCACCGATTCTGCCTAACCTAACTCAGGCCCACCATTCTATACCTTACTCAACACTTGGTCAACGATGCCATACTTCACTGATTCATCTCCATCCATCCAATAGTCGCGGTCAAAATCTTTCATCACTTTTTCAAAGGGCTGTCCGCAATTATCTGCAAGGATTTTGGCACCTAGTTCCTTGATTTTACGAATCTGCTCAGCCATGATCTCCAGATCGGCTGATGTTCCCTGGCCACCGCCACTTGGCTGGTGGATCATTACTTCACCATGGGGGAAAATAAATCGTCTGCCTTTTTTGCCTCCACTCAGGAGAATTGACCCCATCGAAGCGGCCATACCCATACAAATGGTAGAGACAGGAGATTCGATCATTTGCATGGTATCATAAATTACCATTCCACTTGTTACAACACCACCGGGACTATTGATATAGAATTTGATTTCTTTTCCCGGGTCTATAGCATCCAGGTATAACAGCCTTGACGTGATGTCTTTTGCGCTCCTGTCTTCTACAGGACCCCATAAAAACACTTTTCGTTGTTCGATGAATTTTTTATCGAACATCGCTGCGCTCACAAACTTCTCCATCGGGTTCTCAGGCAGCGACGGTTCTTCTTCATCATCCATTCTAAACGGCTTCTTATATTTCATATAATCCATAAAATCTAGTTAGGGTTTATTGGGCTTTTTGTTTTCTGGGATTGAATAGCAGTACCTCGTCTACCAATCCATATTCTTTGGCTTCAATGGCGGTCATCCAAAAGTCACGGTCGAAGTCTGCCGCAATGCGTTCAACATCTTTTCCGCTATGGGCGGCCACCACTTCGTACAGTTCTCTTTTCAGTTTCCTTACCTGGTTAACTGTGATTTCAATATCAGAAGCTTGTCCGCCTGCACCTGCACTCGGCTGGTGCATCATGATGCGAGAATGCTTCAGTGCGGTACGTTTTCCAGGGGCACCGGCACACATTAGAACGGCAGCCATACTGGCAGCAACTCCAATGGTAATGGTAGACACATCAGGCGTTACATATTGCATTGTGTCATATACACCCATGCCTGAATACACTGATCCGCCCGGACTGTTGATATACATCTGGATATCGCGCTGACGGTCTGTGCTGTCAAGAAACAGTAATTGGGCAGTGATAATATTAGCTACTTCATCAGAAATAGGGTAGCCCAGGAAGATGATGCGGTCCATCATCAAACGGCTGTAAACATCCATCACCGCTACGTTCATCGGCCTTTCTTCAATAATATTGGGAGTGAGGTTGGTCACCATATGATTGGTATAACCATACAGCAGGCTGCTGGAAATACCCCTGTGTTTCACCGCGTATTTTTCGAACTCTTTTCCAAGATCCATAATAGGCATTTTGATTGTGGAGCAATTTAAAGCATTTGATAAACCAAATACCATGCAAAGCGTAAAAACAGACAAAATTGCAGACACGTAGTGTCATTGGTACTTTCACATTTCACAGATTTCCCTATTACCAAATAAAAAAGGCTCCGTTTGGAGCCCCTATAAAAAATTCATTTATCAATGTATACTTTCACATTCACCACATTTACCAATTAGCTAATAGTCATGAGCATTAATGGAATGGCGAAGCCCTTCCATTAATGCTCATGACTATGTTTTTCCTGCATCTTCATAAACGCATCGGCATCAATCGGTTTTTCCGCCGCACTGACTTTTCCTTCTGCCCACATAAAAATCTTTTCCGTGATCAGCCTGCGGTAAGCACTGTCGAGTTGCTGCTCGTCCTTCATCATCCTGTCTACATAACTGTCCAGCCAATCCATATTACCGTCCATGCTCATGCCGCCAAAATAGCCCATGATCTGCTGACGCATATGGTCACGCATGTCATCCGGATTTACCTGCAGGTCATTTTCTTTAACGATTTTATCACTGATGAGCGTCCAGCGCAACTGTGTTTTGAACCCGGGAAATTCTTCCTCAACCTGCTGAACAGTTTTAGGTTTATCACCACCGGTCTGCATCCATTTGCGAAGGAAATGCTCTGGAAAGTTCATTTCTATTTTTTCCAGCAGTATGTGGTATAATTCGTGGTGCATGAAGTTCTGCGCCTGTTTATCCCATTGCTCCTGGATCTGATCTTTTATAGTCTGACGAAGTTCCGCTTCGGAAGTAATGTCTTTCTGCGGGAAAGCTTCTTTAAAAAATTCTTCGTTCAGGTCACGCTTTTCAACCAGTCCAACTTTAGCAATGGTCATACGGTAATACTTATCAAGTGCAGCTGGCACGGCTGGATCCACGCCCAGATCCTTAATCAGCCATTCCCTTTCTTTTTCATCAAACGCAGTAGTAAGCTGGAGGGTAACATGGTCGTCTTTTTTGAGCGACATCAACCTGCTGCGAAAAGCGGGAGCAAAATATTTAACCAGTAATGAATTCTCTTTTTTAACGGCACCTTCAACCAAATTCCCTTCTGCATCACTCTCTTCAAAAACTACGTTCAGTACGTTGTCTTCTGTGGTCACGGTTTCGGGTTCTGTCATTTTGCCTAACCTCGACTGTATACGATCCAGTTCCTCGTTAATCATATCATCCGTTACATTCACCTTATAACGATCTACGGAAACGTTGTCTAGCTTAATATCAAACTCAGGCTTAAGGCCGATCTCGAATGAAAAGCTATAGTCCTTCGGCTCGTTCATATTGATCTGGTCGGCAGTATTATCGTCACTTGGCAGTGGCTGCGCGAAAATGTCGACCTTCTCATTTTGTAGGTAATCCATCAATCCCTTCTCGATACTGCGCAACACTTCATCAGCAAATACGCCAGGTCCATGCATTTTGCGGATCATGCCCGCAGGCACCATTCCCTTGCGGAATCCCGGGATGTTGGCACTCTTCGCATAGGTCTTCAACGACTTCTCGAAGGAAGGGAGGTAGTCTTCCCGGCTAACCGTAACCGTTATCTTCTCGTTCAGCAGCCCGATGTTCTCTTTAGTAACTGTTGGCATAAGTATTATTTTGGAGCAAGTGGAATCGGTTTCAATTGGCGGATTGGTGAATTAACGGATTGGCGGATTCTTCGCTTTAACCTTTCCGAGTAAATCATTCTTTAACAATTCGCCAATTCGTAAATCCGCTAATTCGCTAATCATCAACTTCCAATGCGAGCATTGGAAGTTGATGTGGTGCGCATGGAGGGACTCGAACCCCCACGTCTCACGACACCAGATCCTAAGTCTGGCGCGGCTACCAATTACGCCACATGCGCATTAAGGGGTGCAAAGCTACCCTTTTCTGATGTAAAAAACCCCTGTTTTTTCAGTAAATTTGAATTTATGGACATGCTCGAGCAACAACAGGTGATTCCCAAATACAATCTTTCTGAGGACCAGGAGAAGAAGGAGATTGTGCGCCAGTACCGCGCTCTGTTGCGAGTTATGAAGCCCAAACTCAAGCCGGGCGACAAAGAACTGGTCCGCCGCGCCTTCGAAATTGCCGTTGACGCTCATAAAACAATGCGGAGAAAGAGCGGAGAGCCTTATATTCTTCACCCTTTGTCCGTTTCCAGGATTTGCGTGGAGGAAATCGGGCTGGGTGTACGGTCTACCATATGCGCCCTGCTGCACGATACCGTAGAAGACACAGATGTTACCCTGGAAGACATTGAGCGGGAGTTCGGGAGTGAAATAGCCCGGATCATAGATGGTCTGACCAAAATCTCTAACGTAGTTGATGCAAACTCCTCCCAACAGGCAGAGAACTTTAAAAAAATCCTGCTCACCCTCACGGATGATCCGCGGGTGATCCTGATCAAACTGGCCGACAGGCTCCATAACATGCGGACCCTGGACAGTATGAAGCCTGAGAAGCAATTAAAGGTTTCGTCGGAGACCGTTTATGTATACGCCCCCCTGGCGCACAGGATGGGACTATATACCATAAAGACTGAACTCGAGGACCTTTCCATGAAATATCTCGAGCCCGACACCTATAAGGAGATCGCTAAAAAACTATCGGAAACGCGTCGGGAACGCACCAGATATATTAATGAATTCATCAAGCCTATAAAAGATAAACTCGATAAGGCCGAGTTCGAATATGAGATACAGGGCCGTCCAAAATCCATCCATTCCATCTGGAATAAGATGAAGAAAAAAGGGGTGAGCTTTGAAGAGGTCTATGATCTTTTTGCTATTCGCATCATTTTGGATTCATCCCCCGAAAAAGAAAAAGAAGCCTGCTGGAAAGTTTATTCGCTCATAACGGACATGTATACCCCATCTCCGGAAAGGCTTCGCGACTGGCTAAGTAATCCTAAGTCGAACGGCTACGAAGCACTCCACACTACCGTGATGGGTCCCCAGGGAAAATGGGTGGAAGTACAGATTCGTTCAAGCCGCATGAACGAGATCGCGGAAAAAGGTCTTGCTGCCCACTGGAAATACAAGGAGGGAGGAGAAGAAGAAGACAGGTTCGACCAATGGTTTTCCCAAATTCGTGAAGCATTGATGCACCAGGACATTAGTACGATCGATTTTCTGCAGGATTTCAAAACGTCTTTCCTTACTGAAGAGATATATGTGTATACGCCGAAAGGTGATGTGAAGATGATGCCGGTAGGTTCCACTGCCATCGATTTTGCTTTTGCCATTCACAGTGCCATAGGATCAAGGTGTATTGGCGCGAAGGTGAACCACAAGCTGGTGCCCATTTCCCACAAACTGAGAAGTGGTGATCAGATAGAGATTATTACTTCCAATAAACAAAAACCTTCTGAAGACTGGTTGAATTTTGTAGTTACGGCAAAGGCGAAGAACAAGATCAAGGACGCGTTGAAGGAAGAAAAAAGAAAAGTGGCAGAAGATGGAAAATACACACTGCAAAAAAAACTGGAAGGCATTGGCGCCCATTACAATTCGCACAACATAGATGTAGTAACTAGTTTTTATAAACTGCAATCACAACTTGACTTATTTTATCGTATCGCCATCAAAACGATAGACCTTAAAGAGCTGAAAGAATTTCACGTAATGGGCGATAAGATCGAAGCTCCGAAACCACAGCGGGAACCCGATCTTAAACACGATCACCAGGATTATGCGAAAGTGATCCCTAAAAAAGATACCGAGCTCATCATCTTTGGAGAAAGCAGTGATAAGATTGTGTATATGTTGGCGAACTGTTGCAAACCGATTCCGGGGGATGATGTATTTGGATTTGTGTCGACCGGAAAAGGCCTGATCATTCACCGTACCAATTGTCCGAATGCTACCAGGCTGTTATCACATTTCAGTCATCGTGTAGTGAAGACCAAGTGGGCGAAGAATAAAGAAATATCATTTTTAACGGGTATAAAGATTGTGGGGCTGGACGATGTTGGTGTCATTAATAAAATAACCAACCTTATTTCCGGGGAACTGAAGATTAATATTAATGCGCTGACTATTGAGGCCAAAGAAGGAATTTTCCGGGGAAACATCAAGCTATATGTGCACGATAAAGATGAACTGGAAAAGCTTTTTGACAAGCTGAAGCAACTGCCCGGCATTCACTCAATCGAACGGTACGATACGGAATTGGCGTAAAGGGTACCTCTCCCAAACTATCGATCAATCAAGCGTGACCATACGGATATGGCGTAAAGATTCCGCCATATCCCTTATTTTTGCCCCCTTCAATAAAAACAACAATGGTTGATGTTATACTAGGCCTGCAATGGGGCGACGAGGGTAAGGGTAAGATCGTAGATTATTTCGCTCCACGATACGATATCATAGCGAGGTTTCAGGGTGGTCCAAATGCCGGACATACATTGTATGTAGACGGCACCAAAATTGTTCTTCACCAGATCCCTTCAGGCGTCTTTCATCCGAAAACGATCAACCTCATCGGTAACGGTGTGGTACTTGATCCTGTAACCCTGAAAAGGGAATGCGAGAAAGTAGCTTCCCATGGTGTTGACTGTCGCAAAAACCTGTACATATCTGAACGTACGCACATCATCCTTCCTACCCATCGGGCTCTCGACAAAGCATCGGAGTTGTCTAAAGGCAATGAAAAGATCGGCTCAACGCTAAAAGGAATCGGTCCGGCGTATATGGATAAGACCGGAAGGAATGGTCTTAGGGCAGGCGACCTGTTAGATAAGAATTTCACCACACAGTATATAAAGCTCAGGCTAAAGCACCAGCGTATGTTGGATTCCCACAATTTCACGGAAGACATCAATGCCTGGGAAGAAGAATTTTTTGAAGCACTTGAGTTTATGCGTGAACTTAAAATCATCAACGGCGAGTACTTTATCAATGACCACCTCAGCAAAGGCGCAAAAGTGCTGGCAGAAGGGGCGCAGGGTAGCATGTTGGACGTTGACTTCGGAACATTTCCATTTGTTACCTCTTCAAGTACCACTACGGCAGGAGTTTGTTCGGGCCTCGGCGTAGCTCCACAAAAGATCAGGGATGTTATCGGCGTTTCCAAAGCGTATTGTACGCGGGTGGGAAGCGGTCCTTTTCCTACCGAACTCAATAATGAAACCGGCGAATCGCTTCGCACACTGGGCAGCGAGTTCGGTGCTACTACCGGAAGGCCGCGCCGTTGCGGTTGGATCGACCTGGTAGCGCTAAAGTTTGCCTGTATGATCAATGGCGTTACGCAAATCGTAATGACCAAGGCTGATGTTCTTGACACATTTGCATCACTTTCTGTCTGTGAGGCTTATAAGATCAAAGGAGAAGAAATTACACAGGTACCTTACCAAATGATGAAAACAGATATCGAGCCTGTTTACCGCAGTTTCCCTGGATGGAAAAGAGATATAAGTAAGGTGAGTAATTTTACTGAGATTCCTGCCGAGATGAAAAATTATATTGAACATATTAATAACTTTCTGGGAGTTCGCGTAACTTATGTATCAAATGGTCCGGGAAGGGATCAAATCATTTCGGGGAACTGATAAAATAGATGTCAAAATTCTTCGGAAAAATTTGGCGAATTAAAAAAACGGTGGAAATTTTACGTTGAATAATCCTGCTCACATGGCGAAGTCTGAAAAACCTAAAAAGGCCCCAGTAAACAAGACAGAAGATTTAGAAGAGTCTTCTAAGAAAACTTCTCCCCGTGCTAAAAAGCAAGACGAGGATGAGGATGACGATGATTTGGATGAAACTGAAGAGGTGACACCCAAAAAAGGTCGCAAGGCCGGTGCATCTTCTAAAGCCGGTAAAAACGGTGATGAAGAAGATGATGACGATGATGTTGCAGCCGACGAACCTGATGAATGGGAGAAGCCGGTAGAGGAAGATACATGGGATCCAGACTTCGATGAATTTGATATTCCAAAATCAACTGGAAAAAAAGCCACCGGCGGGTCCAAAAAAGCTGCTGGCGGAGAAGAAGAAGACTTTGCTGTGGACGATGAATTTAAAGACCTTGGTTTCTTTGATGACGCAAGTGGTGGATTTGATGACGACGACGACGATTTCTGATCTTGAGAACATTCCGCTCATTTCCTCTTGAGGATACAACATATTTTACATCGCAAATGTTGGATTGGCTTTCCCGGTTCAACATTTGTTGTTTTTTAGATAACCATCACTACAAATTTCCCGGCCATGAGAAAGAATGCCTTGCCGGAGCAGGGTGTATTTCGGCTATGCCTTACCGTGGTAATTTTCTCCTTGATACCGGTGCCTTTATTCGCCAACATAACGATTGGATATTCGGCCACCTCGGGTATGAACTGAAAAATGAGATCGAGCTCGCTGAGGGTGAGCAAATAGCTCAATCAATCTCTAATCGTCAAGCGGGCCAGCATTTCAAACGGGATCAAACCAACACCGTTAGAGCGGACAAGTCTTCAGAAGGGGATCGAACCAATTCAGATCAAGCTGACAGCTCTTCAAAAAAGAATCGAACCAACACGGATCAGGCGAACAAGTCTTCAGAAGGGGATCGAATAGGTTTTGCGGATGCCTTTCTGTTTGTGCCAGAGTATGTACTTATGATTGAAGGTAATGTAGTCAACATAGGTTCCCTCAACCAGGATCATGAAACAGTGTACGGGGAAATACTGGCCAATAGTCGTATACCGACCAAGTATACCCGAAGTGTAGTTCAGGAAAGAACAGGGCAGAAAGAATATGTGGCAATAGTTAATAAACTGAAGGATCACATTCTTCGGGGCGACTGTTATGAAATCAATTTTTGCCACGAGTATTTTGCGGAGCATGCACAGATCGATCCTGTAGAAACATATTGTGCATTGTCGTCCCTTTCGCCCAATCCTTTTTCGGCTTTTTACCGGGTTGGTGAAAGCTATCTGTTATGTGCCAGTCCTGAACGGTTCCTTAAGAAAACCGGACAAAAGATAATCTCACAGCCCATTAAGGGCACTGCGCCTAGAGATCTGTCCAACAAAGAGCATGACGCCGAATTGAAAAAACAACTTTCTGTTAGTCAGAAAGAAAGATCAGAGAATGTAATGATCGTTGATCTTGTGCGGAATGATCTTTCTAAAATATGTGTTGAAGGTTCCGTTCACGTGGATGAGTTATTCGGTGTTTATGAATTTCCACAGGTTTACCAGATGATTTCGACCGTCAGTGGAATGCTTAGGAATGGTGTTGATTTTGAGGAGATCATTCGCGCCAGTTTCCCCATGGGAAGTATGACCGGTGCTCCAAAGAAAAGGGTGATGGAGCTTATTGACGAATATGAAAAAAGCAGGCGTGGCATTTTTTCAGGCGCTGTTGGATATATTAGTCCCGAAAAGGATTTTGATTTCAATGTCGTCATCAGAAGTATACTATATAATGCCTCGGAACAGTATCTTTCTTTCCAGGTAGGGTCTGGAATTACTTTTTATAGTGATGCTGAAAAAGAGTACCGTGAATGCCAGTGGAAAGCATCGGCTATCAAAAATGTATTGGGGTCGAAATAATTAATTATCACCGAATCGTTTTCTTGTTTTTTTCAAACAATAATTAATTTGTTGCGATACAGTCAAAGATCAAAATGATGGTTTGGCATAAGGCAAACGACCTATTTTTCTGGGTACAAAGTAGGCATCAAGTCCCTGGCATATCAGTACATCTTCTTCTGACAGGGCAACAAAGCCATCTGAACCAACTATGGAAGCATTCACTTCGGCATGCATAACACTTCCAATGATCAGGATGGTTCCATTGATTGGGATATCAATGCACTGCTCAAATTTCATCCCAATTTTTACAATGGCATCTTCTACAAACGGTGCATAACACGGTGGGTGATAGGTTTCCTGAAAGCCGGCTTTTTTGAATTCTGAAACTTCTCTTTCATATCGGGCAGATGTGTGATGTGCCTTCTCATAGACGGAGGACTTTACATAGTTCAACGAATATTCTTTTGTCGTTAGAATATTCTGCAAAGTGTCCCGTTGTACGCTGTCTGGTCTGCTTACCAATCCAAACAGGGCTGGATATGATCCAAGGTGAATGAGTGAATTAAATATCGCTAAGTTAGCATGACCATCTGCCGACTTTGTACCAACCAATACAGCCTGGCGAAAACCTGCCAGGGAATTTATAAAGGTTCTTCTATAGTTTTGCTCCAATTGATCAATATCTTCTTTTTTGAGTATCATATTAGCCTGTATAAATATCTTTCTACTTTTTTCCAATAGGAGAATAAGGATGGATGATATCCAGCCACTTTGTTGGTAATCCAATCCCGATCATCCTGCATTCCAACATATCCTGAATTGAGTGATACTCTTTAGTTGAAGGCTGGATTTGAACCGAGAAATTTCCTGATTTGTCTTTGATACAAGTTTTGGCTGACACCACTATTCACTTTTTTTCTCCACAGGTTGAAACAACTGCTTTTCAACACATTTCTCTTTACCATCATAACATCGGAATCTGTAACATCAAACTGAATCCTAATTTAAGCTAACGGGATTCCGTTCGTTTTCTCATTTCTCGTAGTGCCAATACAAAGCCCACTGCGAATATTAATGTTATCAGGCCTGCAAAATATGGAATTAGTTCAATCATTTTTTTTGCTATTTATTAATTTTAAGTAGATCCCAAAGGCCAGTATGGATGGCACCCAGATGCCTATAAATATTGCAGCGGTTGCTTCTCCTTTAAAGTATAAAATTTCTGAGAATATAAGGGAAAGAAATGCAGCGATAAGTAATAGAATGTCTGTTATTGTGAATTTATTAAACATGATTTTAATTGTTATTTATAATTTTTATATTATTTCAAATCAAGGTAAATATATACTAACGGTGTGAATAACACCTAATATGTTCCGTGTTAACCACCGTTCTAGAGTAAAAGAATAACCTTTATTAACGTTAAATTATTTCATTTAAAAGGGTCTATAGTATATTATCAGTAATCTGTGTTGTCTTTTTCAAGCGCGATGTTTTTTTCAAAATTATTGTGAATAATGAGTATTAACAGACCAAAAATAATTGCAGATACAATTAGTGCGGTATTAAGTATCCCGCTTACAGAAAAGGATAACCGGATTAAGATAGTGGAAATTATGAAGCCTGAGTTCCTGATAACTTTGTGAAATTCATCTGTGTGAAAAAAAGAAAATAATAAAAGAATGACATCTGCAATAATTAAAACAGTGAAAAACTGCTCGAAGAAAATATTGTTTATATTTTTAAAGGAAATAACAGTATTTGTATTCGGGTAAATAGTATTTATTAACCAATTTATAAAGGAATAGATGGCAACTAAAACAAGTACAGGTACTAAAAATGTTGCTATTATTTTTTTTATTTTTATGAATCTTGATATGCTGTCTATTTGAAGTTCATTTTTCACAGTAGTTCTGTACCTTTTCTTGCTTTGTATATAGAATAGATAGATAAGAAAAAATAAAAGTACTGATGCTATCAAATCATATGTAAACTGTAAGTCATATTTAATTTTGAACCAATCAGAAGAGAGTGACAGGTCGGAAAGATCTTTAAACAATCGTCTGATAATTATTAGTGTTATAATCTCATATTGTTTGCTGATATAGGTTGTAAAGGATTTTGGGAGATAATGTATTAACAGGTATACTTCGTAGACAAGTATAAATGAGAAAGGGGTGTAAATCGCTGCAATCGGATTTTTGAGTAGGTTTGAAGGTGTTTTCAGGGGAATAATGCCAAAATCCACTAACCAAATCATGATCAGGTGAAGGAGAAAAGATGCGATTGCTATTATTAGAATTATCCGCTCACTTCTTTGTTTGGTCTTATCTGAAAGAAGTTTCTGGTATATAGTTTCTGTAAGATTGTTGAATGTCATAGCGCTTTCTTGGTGCTATGAACAACGGGGTACAGTAAAAGTTTTCTTTTTAAGTACATTAAAGTTGTCGGTAGATGTAACCTTTACAGTGTCAATGTAAGTTCCGCCCAGCGTTTGTGAGGTATTGACATAAAACTTAGGAAATTTCGTACCCGAACAATCACTCAAAAGCTCCAATCCGTACGCTTCTCCCGCCCGCAAGAAAACCCCAGACGAGGCACCATAACTATTTGCGTAAGCACTAAAAAATTCCAGACACGGCGTT
>JANMMA010000328.1:0-4713 GCA_031372815.1 Sphingobacteriales bacterium | reverse complement strand
GCATTGGAAGGACAGCTAACGGCAACACTCATGGCACTTGAGACAGACATGCTGGAACATCATAAGTTGGTTGAAACAGTGAGCTTAATTTGTGGACGACTTATTATGAACGGTGTTCCCACTGGTGTGGAAGTTGGTTGGAGCATGCATCATGGCGGACCTTATCCTGCCACTACGGATGCCCGTTATACATCAGTTGGTCCCGATGCCATTAAAAGATTTGCCCGGCCGCTGTGTTACCAAAACTTTCCGGATTCCCTGTTGCCGGAAGAGTTGAAAGAAAATAATCCGCTGAGGATACCGAGGATAGTGGATGGGGTATTGATAAGCTGAATTGAAATAAGAAAAAGGCTGGTGTATAATCAATATACATCAGCCTTAAAAAAATCATCCAACTAAAACTGATCGTTACTTAAGCATTTTAATCGTTCCTACCGCTCTACCAACTGTTTGTCCATCATGTACACCAACATTGATCGTAGCCAGGTAGTGAATGCCACCGTACAATCGTGAAATTCCGGATTCTTCACCCACTGCAAGTAAAGAGGTAAACTTTCTTGGACTATAACCTACGAAATCATAGGTGTGATCAAATATTTTGGTGGTATACCGCATTAATACACTGGTTCAAAATCTGCTGATCTGTATCCTTCTGGAAAAATTCCTTCTTTCATCAAATATGATATAACAAATCCGATGGCATCGGAACACATTGCAGCGTAGCCATTACATCCGCTGGCAACGAACAAACCCTGTTCGCTCGATTCACCGATATACGGACGGCCATGAACAGAACGGTTGATAATACAACGTTTGGTCTGGAAGTCAACAGGCTTTATGCGAGGCATAATAGACATCAACGCATCCTTCATCCTGGGAATATACTGGTCACTATCGCCCTGCCTGAACCAATGCTGAACCTGTGTTATATCATCAAACAAAATATCTTCGGGCAGATTGCAACCCATCTTAAGCCACCATTCACCATCCGGGTATTTCAACGGCCTGACCAGGTAAATGCCTTCCACTTCTCCATTATCAATCTCATATAATAGGGAAGGAATGTTGGAGAGATTTTCTGCATCCGTTTCATTGAGCCTGGCTAACAAAACCACCTCACTTTTAATGACCAGGCTGAGTTTTTTGGGGAGGAGATTAAAATAATTGATGAAGGAACCTGCAGCCAGTAAAATACGGTGGGCAAAATAGCTGCTTCCTTCTGAAGTTTCCACCAGGTATTCGGTTCCAATATGAGCAATATTCACCACTGTGTCCCTGATGACGGTTCCATTATTTTCCTCGAGCAACTTGAGTTGAGCTTTAATCAGCAGGCGTGGATTAATTGATCCTGCAGGAGAAGATTCAAATAAACCATGAGCCGTTTCAGAAAAATGAAAATCGGGATATTTATTATTGATTTCTGTGCCTGAATAAAAACTTTCGAAGTTCGTTTGAAACTGCTCAGTAATCATCATCGCGTTTTCAAGATAAATATCCTTACCGGAAGGATTAACATATAGGCAACCCACAGGGTCATGAAAATCAATACCGGTTTGTTTTTGTATGGAAACATATTGCCGGGCCGAGTCAATATTTAGTTTTGTCCAGGCCTCATCCTTACCGATCATCCTTTGCACCCTGGCCTGGTCATAATGACTGGCGAAAACCATCGCATTATTATAATTCGTTGGCTCATCCGGACCAATCAGGGCAACATTTTTTTGACTGGCTGATAAATATTTAGCAGCCGCAGACCCAACAAGGCCTTTGCCGATTACGATGACATCAAACCTTTTCACCCTTAAAAGTTAACAAATAAAAAAACCTCACTATGCAATTAAATGAAAAAAGGCGCACTGGTATGTTGCGCCTTAACTATTAATTTGAAAGATCATCTAGATGCTGCCATGATGGGTGCCCTGTCAATGTATTGAGAGGCTATATCAATTTTTCCAGCATCGTTGTAATGGTTTACCTGGTGAAGCCAGAAATCAAGCTTCTTACCATTTTTATATTTTACATGAGCAAAGGCCCAGTACAGTACCCACTTACCTGTAGGGGCATATGCACTCTGGGCTTGGTTGACCTGCATAGGTAAAAAGATATAATCCGAGTAACTGATGGTATCGATCAGCGCCCTTCTTTTGGTATAATAGTCTTTTACGGCCTTCTTACCTATCAGGCTATCTCCTGAAGACCATGTATACCTTACATTATCATCGTAACCGGCAGTCATGCCATCGATATCACCCGTAGTAAAAGCGATTAAGCTGCTTTTGACAGGCTCTGTAACACTCATGTCAAGCATTTCTACCGCAGCGGGTTTTTTATCCGTATCAGCAACTGTAGCGGTTGTCGTGTCTGATCCACTCGCGGTTTCTGTTGATTCGCTATTACAGGCAAAAAACAACATACAAATAAGACCAAAACTCAATACATGTTTCATTGTTTTACGTTTTTATGGTGATTGAAATTATGGATTCACCAGGCAGGAGTAAAATTCACCGGGGGTTAGGACTAAAGAGAAAACCGTAAGGCGCAGCAATGTATGTTATTCATACCAACTTCTGATATAGTTGGCGCAGAATTAGTAAATAATCTCAGACCGGCAATTGTATAATAAAGCTGGAACCTTCGCCTTCATCCGACTCTACTTTCAATTCACCTCCATGTGCCCTGATGATGTCATAACTCAAGCTCAGTCCCAAGCCGGTCCCCTGTCCGGTAGGTTTGGTGGTGAAGAATGGTTGGAAAATCTTCTCTTTGATTTTCTCAGGAATTCCGTTACCATTGTCTTTCACGGAGATAATTACGGATTGCTGATTGCGGATTTCGGATTGAGAATCATTTACAGATTTAGTGCATATTGTACTTACGATCACCTCAGGTTCATATCTCTCATAAACAGTTTTTTGCTTCTCCATCACGGCATAAAATGCATTGTTGAATATGTTCAGCAATACCCTTCCTATATCCTGGGGAATTACATCAACCTTACCAATACTTTCGTCAAAACTGATTCGAAGGTTAGCATTGAAAGATTTTTCTTTTGCACGCATACCATGGTAAGCCAAACGCAGGTATTCATCCACCAGGGAATTGATATCGGTGGGCTCTTTTATACCGGTACTGGTCCGGCTATGCTGCATCATTCCCTTAACAATGGCATCCGCCCTTTTTCCATGGTGATGTATTTTATCAAGGTTATGTTCAATATCGGCAGCAATATTTTTAACTTCGAGCAAATGTCCCTGGTCTGCCTCTATTTTCAACTCACCTATCATCTCTTTACTCAGCTCGGAAAAATTATTGACAAAGTTCAATGGGTTCTGGATCTCGTGGGCTATGCCAGCTGTTAGTTCACCCAGTGACGCCATTTTTCTGACTGGATCAGTTGAGCCTGTGCCTGTTTTAAATCAGACAGGGTACTCTCAACTTTTTCTTTCTCGTTTTGAAGCAGGACATTTGCTTTCTTCTTCTGGTGGTTATTCCTCCATAAGAGAATTCCGGTGATTAGCAATGTGGTCGCAATGCCAAATAAAGACCAGATTTTATACCTGTTTCTCGCGGCCTTTTCCGCAGCTATAGCGTCAAGCCTCCGCAATTCATCATTAAATACAATACTATTAGCCTGGCTTATGCGTCCGGCATTATACAAACTGTCCCTGACGCCATTGCTGATCCTCAAGTATTTCAGAGATTCGTTTACATCCCTCTTCTCATAATAAAAAGATAATAATTCGCTTGCCTGCAAGATGCCTTTTGCATAATTTATTCGCCTTGCAATATCAAGTGCCTTTAACGCAGATTCTTTGCAAGAGTCAAGCTGAAGAATCAATTTGAAAACACTGGCTTTACCTATGTAGTTTTCCACGGTATCAACTGTATAATTATCAGTTGTCACCGTATTGAAAAACTTTAGGGCATTAGTGTAATCCTTTTTTACCAGATAGATATTGCCTATTAATACTGGAATGGCTGACCAATACTTATTGCCGCGAAATGCGCTTTTCCCGAAATATATAGCAGAGTCAAGCATCCCCATATTTAGGTAGGCTTTACCAAGACCATAATCATAATAATATTTCTTGTTTTTATTAGTTGGTGTATACCAGTCATTTACGATTATAAATCCGACCTGCTTAGCCATTTCCCATACTCTCAAACTATAATCCAATGCTTTTCTGTGGTCTCCCAACTCAGAATAAATTCTACTTAAAACCTCATATCCGAGAAAAGTACCCCATATATCACCTGTTGTCTCGGAAATACCGAGAATCTTATAGGCATAAAATACGGAATTTGAGTAGTCACCATTATAATTATAAAATTCTACCATCAAAAAATAACTATACACAATTCCAAGATTATATTCAAATCGTTGAGAAAGTTTAAGGGTAGAATCGGCAAAGTAAAGCACAGAATCAGGCTGATTATATGGCAAATATAAAATAGCCTTTAATAATCGTTTTACATATTGGCTGTCTAGGGGACTGTTCTGTAATGAATACCTGACACTGTCTGGTATAGCCGGTTGCGCTCTTGAAAAAGTTATATTGGTAAAAAGAAGTATGATGAAACAGTACTTTCGCATACAGTCTAAATTATGGGCAACAGTATAACAAATTCTGAACCTTCTCCTTCTTTCGATGAAACTTTCAATTCACCCCCATGTGCCTTTATGATATCATAGCTCAATGATAAACCAAGACC
>JANMMA010000309.1:0-2743 GCA_031372815.1 Sphingobacteriales bacterium | reverse complement strand
ACAATCTGAAATACGCCAATATAGAAACCATCCTGGTAGACGATGGCTCTACTGACAATACTTCGGAGACAGCAAGTTCGTTTCCCTGGGTGAAATATTTTTATCAGGCCAATAAAGGCCTGCCCGCAGCAAGGAACAAAGGTGCTAGCCTTAGCAAGGGTGAATTTTTAATATTTCTGGACGCTGACGACTGGTTATATCCTGATGCCATTTCGAAAAATTTAGGGTACCTCCTGGCTGATCCGGCACTAGCCATTGTTTCTGGCTGCCATAATGTAACCAATCTGGATGGTAAGGTTATTGATGAAGGTTCTGACGTAATTGATGCTGATCACTATCTTCATCTTCTTTACCGTAATTACATCGGCAACCCAGCTGCTGTATTATATCGCCGATCCATAGTTGAAGAATTCCCTTTTGACACTTCACCTGAAGTCAAAGCATGTGAGGACTATGATCAATATCTGAAAATTGCCAGAAAATACAAGATTATTCATCACCAGGAAAAGATATCTGTATATCGAAAACACGGTGAGAATATGTCGGGTAATGCCGAATTGATGCTTCATTCTGTGTTAAATGCCCTTCGCAGACAAGAACCATTTCTTAAAAATGAAACGGAAAGAAAAGCATGGGAAAGCGGAAAACAGCAATGGACTGGAAGATATACTAACCAATTATATCGGCAGATTTTTACGCAAAAAAGTATACTCAATTTTAGGGGGACGGAACTGAAGCAAATCAGGCTTTATAAAAATGACTTTCTGCGAATTTTTCTGACTAAGAGAAAAAACAACTTAAAATCAAGTCTCAATAATTATTCACCGGTCTTTGTAAAGACTTTGTATAAAAATATAAAACGTAAATTTCTTACATCAAATGAGCAATAAGGATGTAAGCAGATTTTGTTTTTCTGAAAACACTGATGTGGTGAAGCGTATTTTCTATTACCTACATATGGGTTTCAAGTTCATAAAAAAATGGGGCACTACATCTTCGGTCTTATACCCAAATACAACCATAAACCCAGTTTGAAAAACCGACTTTTATTCAATTTAATATACCCGGGGTCGTGCATTAAAATATTCTTCAAACATTGCCTCGCCGTTGTAAATTCATTTTCTTCAAGACTGGCCATAAGTAATTCATTAGTGTACCAGGTGCTATTCTTATTGATCAATTTTTTGTATTTGCCAGAAAAAACACTACCAATTTTTTTATAGAACTGGCTCAACTGAAGAAAATTAGTATACTTGCTTTTACCTGACCATTCCCCATCTCTATGAATTCTATAAACGCCCATAACATCATTTATATACTGAATTCTACCTTTCTCTACCAATAAAAAGTAGAACGCCAGATCGGGATATAATACCTCGTAGAACCAGCTTGGCAGTACCTCAGGCAATATATTCCGGTAAACTACGGAGCTAGTAGCAACCGGATTATAAAAGCAAAAATGACTTACGGACAGGCTCCCATTGGGATTCATATACTTTGGTGGGTCTTTTATATAAGTTGTATGCTGAATCTGGTCCAAAATGCTGACATTATGAAAACACATTACAAAATCGGTGTGAGCTTCCAGGAAGTCAACCTGTTTCTGCAACTTCAATTGATCAGTCCAGTAATCGTCTCCTTCAAGCCAGGCTACATATTTTCCCGTACACATTGGGTAGGTTGCCTTGAACATGGGTATTATTCCCATATTTTCGTTCGGAAGGAGTAGTTTGAATTTCCCTGGATATTTGTCGTTGTAATCAAGAATAATTCTCCGGGTAGAATCTGTAGAGCAATCTTCTCCGATAACAATTTCCACATCAAAATCCGTTTGTTGCATCAATACACCCTCAATCGCTTTTGCTATGAATGATTCATGGTTGTATGCACCCATCCACACAGTTAGCAGCATAGATGAATTTGACTGTCCAGAAAATATCTATTAATCATCATGTTAACGCGCCATAATACACACCGCGGCCAAAAAAACCATTCTCTTCAAAAGTCACCGTTAATCCTGCTTTTGTGAATGCTTCCCTGTACTCCTCGTCAGTCCAAAGGCCCAGTACATGCTTCTCTGAAAAATGGTTGATTTCTTCCTTTGTCCCTACAAGGTAATGTATATCAAAAACAGACCTCATATCCTCTTGTTCGTGGATATACATCCATGATATCTTCAGTTCCTCCTCCTCGGTAAAATTAGCAACCAAGTTACCCTTCCAGTATTTCTCCGGCCAGATCCAAGGCTCAACAATGAGTAACCCCCCTTTCACTAAATGGGCAGCCATTGCCGCTACCGCAGATTGCAAATTTTCTTTTGTTTGCACATAACCAATAGAGCTAAACAGACAGGCTACGACGTCAAATTTTTTATTTAGGCTAAACCGGGTCATGTTAGCCTCATGGAAAATTGTGTCCGGGCACCGACTCCTGGCAATTTCCAAAAGTTCGGGATTCAAGTCCAATCCTTCCACCTGGTAATTATCCTTTAAAAATTCAATGTGTTTGCCAGTTCCACAAGCCACATCTAGTAAACTGGCACTTCCCGGCCGTTCTTTTTGAATCAGTTGATGCATTCTCTCTACTGCCTTACGGTAATCCTTGAATTGATAAATCGTATCATAGAACATCACGGATTTTGCAAACATTAGATCTGGTTTTTTAAAGTCCAAAGTTAGCGCATAAGCCATGACCTATACGGTGGGAAATAATTTTTTGCGATCAAATTATTATTAGTCCTATT
>JANMMA010000111.1:0-4366 GCA_031372815.1 Sphingobacteriales bacterium | reverse complement strand
TAGGCGGCCATCCCAATCAGGGTTAACAGTGCTGAACGTGTTTAATATTTCGACTTTTTACTTTCGGGTAGAAATCACGAAGCGGGTTAATGACCCGCTTTTTTTATTTTATCTGCCACGATTTTATTTAGTTCATGCACTTTCATGCGCGATGGGGTTTTCCTTGCGGCGAGAAATTTTTCATCGAAAACCGCATATGCCTCATCTACATACCTGGCAAAAAATTCCCAGGTCATTGTCTCCTCTTTTCCAAAAGTGATTACCCGAAGTTCCTTGTCGTTATAACCTATAGCCAGAAGGGCATGGCTGAACCACAGTCTGCGCCGTGCATCGCCATTAGGGACACGTTTTATGACTTTCCAGACCTTGTTTTGCTGCCATTGCTTTTCTACTGACCTTGGAATGTTTATGCCTATATAGCACCCGCCGTATAGGTAGATCACTCTTTTTACTTCTTCTTTTTGTTCTTTTTTATTTTTAAAAGAAAGTTTTGCATACGCTACAATTTTATGGTCGTCGATTCCTTTTTTACGCCAGTGATTTAATACTTTTCTTGCTTCGAGGGGTTCTCCACCCTTATTAAGCAAGGTTTGCAGAGATATGGCCGACCGCTTATTCCTGATCACTTTGCCATATTCGTCAATAATATTTTTTACCCCCGGCCTGTAGACCCTTTCTGCTTTGTAAGACTTCCATATGATGATGGCATGGGCCGCCGTTGCGAAAGTGCAATTATTCAATTTCAGGTTTCCATAATCACCCCAGTTATGGTTAGGTTTTATCCTGCTTCCCCAGTCATATTGAACAGGAATCTTGTTTTCCTTATCTTGTTTATTGATAACTGTTCTGAATTTCAGACACCTTTTGTCGTGCTTATAGGGAAGTCGGCCCGACGGTATTTTGCATGAAGCAATTTTATTTACGGTCATATATACGGGTTGAAATCAAAAGGAATACAACTAGCACGATACATTTATTTGCCGGTTATTTTTTCCAGCTTGGCAATTGATTCTTTTTTCAATAGTAACCTGATGCATAGAATAGCCTGGAAAAGATGGAAAATGAGGATGCTATAATACAGCCAGTTTTCTACGCCGAATATAAATTTTCCGTACAACAGTATAATTGTCAAAACTGAATTATAAGCAAATAGACCTTTTACGGCTATTGGTCCGGCTTCACTATCCCTCAAAAAATAACAGGTAACGGCCAATGAAAAAATGGCAGATCCCGCTATCATAGTTACTATGATCATCGCGTTTTGTTCCAGTGGATAGTTGAACAGTATGGCAACCAAAGGAACAGGAAAAAGGACCAAAATAATTCCTGTTATCGCTTCCAGAATCGAGGTATAGGTAAGGAAGAATTTCAATGTAAACTTATTATATGTTAGGAATGCTTATTAAATGATCGATAATCAACATTTGGTCTATACTGATCAATTATGAAGATATGTTTTTTATATATCAACAATTATTCCGATCTTATTTCCCAAGGTCCACCTCACTTATCGATTAAACAGCAATCAATTATTTTGCCACTCGAAAAAAGATATTACTCATGAAACCGAACCCTGCCATCAGAAAACTTCTTGTTATCGTCATTTTATTTACCAGCCTTCAATCGCTCGCACAAAAACAGTTCAAAGCTTTGCTTGTGACCACTACCAGGGGATGGCACCATGAGTCTGTACATGCGGGTGTTCTGGCCATACAACAGTTGGGCGTCAGGAATTCTTTCGACGTAGTGTTGTGGGAGGATCCGGATGGATTTACAGACAAATACGTGGAGCAGTTCAAAGTGATCATTTTTCTGAATACAACAGGAGATATTTTTGATTCCGCACAGCAGAAAGTGATGGAGCGGTTTATACAGGGTGGCAAGGGTTTCGTTGGCATTCATAGTGCATCCGACACAGAATATGGGTGGGACTGGTATACGAAGCTGGTTGGCAGGATGTTTCACATCCATCCAGTGATACAAACGGCCAGGTTAACAGTTCTCGATGCAACCTTTCCCGGGGTACAGGGATTCACCGGGAACAGGTTATGGACGGATGAACTGTACGAGTTCGGACCAGAAAAAGTCAATGACCTAAAATATATTCTCAACCTTGATGAAACATCCTATAATCCTAAGGTGGACTGGGGCAGGAAAAAAGGAGAGGGTATGGGTAAGCTACATCCTATGGCCTGGTACCATCAATATGATGGCGGACGATCTTTTTATACAGCACTTGGCCATATGCCCTCAGTGTATAGTGATGCAGCTTTTCTCAATCACCTTAGTGCGGGAATTTTTTGGGCCGCGACCGGAAAAAAATAATGGTGTCATTCTTTTTGTAAAATGCTTCGATTATGCGGAGCATTTTTATAGAATAATGTTCAAATGTTTATATTTTCTTCAACCACTTGGTGGAATTCCGGACAACCAGCGTTGATTTCAGTTCCGGCTTGTCTTTATCACATTAAGAATATTTTTAACCTGTGAAAGCAATGGTATTAATTGTTGCTTTATATGTACTACAACACCCAACATTTTGGCGCTGAAAAATTAATTGATAAAACTTTTTTGCTAATTATAAATATTATACTTTTCATAATAGATTAAAATAGTAGACTAAAGGATTAAATATCTCTGCACAAAGAATTGAAGAGAAGAATTTTTTGTGGTTCGTAATGTTGTCATATCCCACCCTGTCGAAATGGTTTATTCATTATGACTTAAAACAACTAAAACAGCTTGCATGAAAATCCCTCCAGCATTGCCATGGCAGTCTTTTGCCCAAGATTGCCATAAAAAAAAACGTTCGGTATTCTCTGCCATCATGTTATTCGTTATTTTATTGATTCCTGGAATTTCTAACGCTGCCGGCGCTCCGGGTCTGGAGCCACCTGAGACCATTACAGGTAAGGTTACTGATGCAAATGGTCAGGGTATTGCCGGCGTAAACGTATTGGAAAAAGGCAGTAACAACGGCGTAATTACTGATGCAAATGGTTCTTATACGCTTACGGTGAAAGATCGAAACGCCATACTTGTTTTTTCTATGGTAAGTTATCGAACCCAGGAAATATCACCGGGATCAAGGAACACGGTTGATATTGCGTTGGTGCAGGATGCCTCCAGGATGGATGAAATTGTTGTAACTGCCTTAGGTATCGAAAGATCTTCTAAGGGCCTGGGATACTCTACGGCAAAGGTTGCGCCCGAGCAACTGACCATCAACCGGACCACCAACATGATGAATGCTTTAACTGGCAAGATCGCCGGTGTAAGTATTTCCGGTCTGGGTACAGGCCCTGCAGGTACTTCAAAAATCCGTATCAGGGGGCAGACTTCCATTGCCGGACAAAACAATCCTTTGGTTGTTATCAATGGTGTTCCTGTTGATAATACAAACTTTGGAAGCAACCCCGGTAATGTTGGGTCAGACAATTCCATTAGTACCAGGGGTGGTGGCGTAACATCCGATGGTGGTGATGCTTTTTCCAGCATCAACCCTGATGACATTGAAAGCATGACTGTGTTAAAAGGTGCTGCTGCTTCCGCTCTTTATGGTTCCCGCGGAAACAATGGTGTGATCATGATCACTACTAAAACAAAAGGATCATCCAAAGGAATAGGAATTACCTATAATCTTAACTATTCAATGGATACGCCATTGGATTTCACGGATTACCAGAATGAATATGGGCAGGGTGAAGATGGCAAAAGGCCAACTACACCGAACCCCACTTCGGGCCAGTGGTCATTCGGTGAGAAATTTCAACCCGGTATGACGCATATCTTATATAACGGCCTTGTTGTACCTTATGAACCTCAGGGTAGCAGGATAGGTGAATTTTACCGCGATGGACAGAATGTGACTAACACCATTACGGTTGGTACAAGTGGTGATAAGGGGGGGCTCTATCTTTCATTTGCCAACCTGAAAAGTACCGGAATAGTTCCGGGCAATTCATTTGACCGGAAAACACTCAATCTTGGCTTTTCATACGACCTCACGGAGAAATTAGCCATTCGTGGAAATATTAATTATTCAAATGAGTATAATAAAAATCCTCCCAATGTTGGCAACCAGGATAATACAATACCAACTGTTTTAATGGCCATGGCGAACTCCATGCCTTTGTCGGTGCTTGAAGCTAATAAATATGACCCCCTGGGTAACGAGTATGTATACTCGCGTTTCAGAAATCGGACCAATCCTTATTTTATCCTGTCTGACCAGTTTCACAATATCCGTCGTGATCGAATCTTTGGGAACGTTTCTGCAAAGTATGATCTCTTGAAGTGGCTTTATGTTCAGGGACGGGTAGGACAGGACTACTGGTCGCGCGATGAGGACTATAACAACTTTCCT
>JANMMA010000286.1:0-7992 GCA_031372815.1 Sphingobacteriales bacterium | reverse complement strand
TCTGTGTCACCATTCCTGATTCCCACTTTCCACTGCATACCGAGTTCACTGATCACTTCTTCCATCGCCCTGCCAATGTCCTTAGCCAGTGCACGAAGCGGCGTGATCCAAATGAGTTGAAGACCGTTTTTTTTCCGGGTTAGATAGTCGTGAGGATGCTCATTGATAAATTTGACCATCGATCCCAAAAATACAGAATAGGTTTTACCGCAGCCAGTTGGTGCATTTACCAGGCCGCTTCGTCCATTAGCAATGGCTTCCCATGCCTGTTCCTGGAAAAGGAAAGGCTCATTGCCCCGCCCCTTCATCCACTGGCAAATGATCGTGTAGCCTATACTGTTATGTAAGGAAGTCTTTTGCAAAGCCCGTAAGAAATGGTTAAAGTGTTTTCAAATATTCAAGGACCGACCTTCGCTCCCGGTCGTTCAGTTTGTCGCCAAAAATGTGTCCGTAGTTGCCATACCCCGGCAATGTAGTATTATAAACTTTTCGGCCGCCATCTTTTTCTTCGCGGGTGAACTTGTATCCCAATTTCTCGTAATCATATTCAGGATTGGAAAAATTTCTGCTCCAGTAGGCGGGTCGTTTTTTACTATCAAGGAGACTTTCAAGATCTGGAATCGATCCATTGTGCAGATAAGGCGCGGTGATCCAAACGCCGTCCAATGGTGGTGCGATGTAACCATTAAAAGCAACGAGTTTAGCGGGATGGTCTCCTTTTGAAAACCAACTGGTATTGAACCAGGTGATCATATCGGAATACTGGTAATTGCTATGATTGAGCAGGGAATCCGTTCCGATCATTTGTTGCGGGATCAGGTAGTTGGGATAAGAAGAAAAATCTCCATAAAAGCCATGGCATTTCGCACAGTTGGTTTCGAATACCACCTGACCCTCGGTGGCCAGTGCGCTATCTATTGGCTTGGTATATTTCGGGGGATTGATACTGTTGATATAGGCAAGCACATCGCTCATATGCCGGTCAACTTTATTAGCATGTGCTGTGTCATTTACCGTTAGCAAAACGGCGCCCATAAGGAATCGTCCAAAATCACCACGTCCGAAACCGCTGTAAAACATGGCGTTCTTCTTTTTCAGCAGCCACCATGCAGGAACGTCGGATGGAATGACTTCTTTTGGGAGCGGTGCAGAAGCACTGTCGGTCCATTTCAGCGTATTTTTATCTCGATAGGTAACGAGTACAGCAGCAAGCCTGTCTGCTGAATTAACCCCCCTAACTTCAGTATATATTTTATCAGCGATGACTTTTCCAACCTGCATAAATTCTTTGGCCGCCTCACCTTTTTTCTTGTTGAGTCTCATGTAAGTATTGAGCATCCCTTCGGCCATGTCGGAATCAAAACGCCTCGCGCTCGTGAAATCGGCCAATGAATTTCCCAATCCTATGATCAATGAATCTTCAAAAATTTGCGCGTGGCACTGCAGGCAGTTGGGCACCACAATGGATTCCCCGTTGGGGGCATTGACCACATTAAAATCGTATCGTACAGTACCGTTAACGCCTTCACGATTCAGTAAATTTTTTTCATTGCGTCCCAGGCCCATGCGATAGAATAGCAAAGGAAGTCCGCTGTTGACGTAATCTCCGTAAATGATGTACTGAAAGCCTGAGTCTGCATTGCCCGTGCGTTGAACACTCGCAGGGATAGTGACGTATTCCGGTGGCTTGTTATTTATGAGAACAGAAAATCCTGTACCGATAACACATATCAATATAATGACCAGGTATTTCTTCATGCAACAAAAAGGGTAATTGTGTATCCAGGCATTCTTTCCATTAATTTAATCTGGTCGCTACACCGTTCAATTTTTTTATAATGAAAACGCGCTTGTTTTCGTAGTAATCCGGAACGGTATTTTCCTTGCTCCATTGAATGGGCCTGAAATCGAAATCTGTTATTAACCGGAATTCTTTTTCGCCAAGATGACTAATGAGTGAACTATCGTATTTATTCAACAGTTGTGAGAAAAACCAGGTGATCTCAAAACCTTTGTACGCCATGTCCGACGGCTTACTGAATGTTTTTTTACGATATTTCTCGTCAAAGCCAATACTCCATGGGTCGCCGGGAGTGTTAAAAAAGCTTGTTGAATAAACGATGCGGAGTTCATTAAAATCCTTTTTAGCCAGGTCCTTCATATTATCCCAGGTGGGCATTCCAACAACAGTAGTACGATAACTTTTTGACATGCCAAGTGCGGCAATGGCCACATTTCTACCAAAGTTTTCATCAAGACTACCCGCGATGATTACATTTTCCTTATTGCTGTCGAGCTTAGCTGCCATATCGCCGGGCGACATTTTTTCCGGCAAAATCACTGTTTGCATTTTTACAATGTTTCCGCTGCCGGATTGGTTCAGGCTCTTAAAGACGTCTTCAACCCGGTCATCAGCCTCATTTTTTCGACGTACATAAATGATTTTGTCACCCGTCATATTCCGTAGAATATAATTATAGATAGACTGGATGTGGGTATTCAGTTTGGCGTTAACGATCACTACATGCGGATTGTTTTTGATCCCTCCGTCGTTAGGATATACAGCACTGATGAAAGGAATATTCTTTCGTTGCGCCAGCGATGCGAGGGCGAGATATTCTGATCCCGCTACCGGACCAATGATCATATCAATTGAATCCATCAATGGCTGCGAAGCCACGGTATTGATGTTTCCTGAAGAACTTTTGGTATCAAATACGTGAAGCTTATATGGCTGTCCCATGGCTGCCAGTGAGTCCATGGCAAATTCGGCACCAAGGTAAAACTCCAATCCCGCAATAGACTGCTTTGGAAAGTTTTTTCCATAGCGGTAAGTTTCTGTTGCGTCAAACGCAGAATCAAGATAAAGCGGAACAAATAAGGCAATCTGATGCGGCTTCCTAACTTGAGCATGTGCAGGTAAGACATGCGCGGAACAAACTATCATCAGTATTAAAAGCGGTACGTAATGCTTACTCATAGTGTTTTTGATTATTCCCATTCGATGGTCGCCGGAGGTTTACTGCTGATGTCGTAGACCACACGATTTATACCACGGACCTGGTTGATGATTTCATTCGAAACGTGTGCCAGAAAATCATAAGGCAGATGAGCCCAATCGGCCGTCATCCCATCAACAGATGTTACTGCCCTGAGTGCCAGTGTAAATTCATAGGTTCTTTCATCACCCATTACGCCTACACTTTTTATAGGTAGAAGTATTGATCCGGCCTGCCAGACTTTATCATACTGCCCCCAGCTTTTTAGCGCATGAACATAGATATCGTCAGCATCCTGCAAAAGTTTTACTTTTTCCTCCGTCACCTCGCCTAATATCCTGATGGCTAATCCCGGACCGGGGAAAGGATGACGAAACAATTGCTGATGCGGTATACCAAGTTCAAGGCCCACTTTCCTTACTTCATCTTTAAATAAATATCTAAGTGGCTCCACGAGGTCGAGTTTCATGGTGTCGGGAAGTCCGCCAACATTATGGTGTGATTTGATCGTCTGTGAAGGACCATGTACGGAAACACTTTCGATTACATCAGGATAAATCGTTCCCTGCCCGAGCATTTCGATTCCCTCCAGTTTATGGGCTTCCTGGTCAAATATTTCTATGAATGTGCCGCCGATCACCTTACGTTTTTCTTCCGGCAATACTTTTCCGGCCAGTTTGGTGTAAAAATGTTCACGCGCGTCAACACCTTTCACATTGAGGTCGAGTTCACGATAAGTATCTAACACCTGCTGGTACTCGTTTTTCCTGAGCACCCCGTTGTCCACAAATATGCCAAAGAGATTTTTTCCAATGGCTTTGTTGATCAACGTTGCAGCAACGGTTGAATCAACACCACCGCTAAGGGCCATGATCACTTTACGGTCACCGATTTGTTTTTTTAGCGCTTCCACGGTATCCGTGATAAAATGTGCGGGTGTCCAGTCCTGTGAACAGCCGCAAACGCCTACCAGGAAATTCTTGAGGATATGTTTGCCCTGTTCGGAATGGTAAACTTCAGGATGAAACTGGAGACCATATAATAAATGATCCAGATGCGTATTTCTGAAAGCTGCTATGGGGATGGATCCTGTAGGGGCTAATATGTCAAATCCATTGGGGATCTCCAGGATAGTGTCAGCATGACTCATCCAGACGTTAGACTGGTCGGGAATACCATCAAACAAATTATCCTTCGAATGAATGTTCAGTTGAGCCCTACCGTATTCACGCTTGGCAGATTTTTCCACTTTACCACCATAATTTTTGGCTGTGAGTTGTGCCCCATAGCAAATACCCAGTACAGGCTTTTGTGCAACCAGTGAAGCTACGTCAACCACCGGGGCGTTAGTTTCATTTACTGAAAAAGGCGATCCGGAAAGGATAACGCCCTTAATCTCAGGGGTTATTTCAATTTTTTTATGGAAAGGGAATATCTCACAATACACATTGGCCTCCCTCACCGCCCTTGCAATCAATTGCGTGTATTGGGAGCCGAAATCAAGGATGATAATCTTTTCTGTCATAAGTGGTGCGAAGGTAAGAATTCAGTAGTTCCCGTAAAGACTGTAACCTTCGGCCTCATTTTGTAGTCAGATGGATGGCCGGTTCTTAAAATACCTTTTGTTAAGTTAAATTTGTTTCAAATCCCACATTATGGCAAGGATCATCTTTTTATTCGCAATACTGGCAATGACTACCCAATCGTGTTTTTACCTTGGCGGGAAGCGCGTAAGGGGTAACGGGGACGTTAAAACGGAGGAAAGAAATGTATCTTCCTTTGATGAGGTGGAGGTTCATGGTGCGATGGACGTCATGGTTTCACAAGGTGATGAACGGTCTGTAAAAGTGGAGGCAGATGAAAACCTGATGCAATATATCGAAATCGAGCAGGAGGGAAATACCATCAAAATTGGGACAAAACAGGGTTACAACCTTCGTCCTTCCCATAAGATGAGGGTGTATGTTACATCTCCCTCATATTCAAGGCTTGATGTTTCAGGTGCCTGCAATATCATCACCCAAAACAAACTTTCCGGCAATGGTCCGATAGCACTTGAAATGAGTGGTGCAGGAAAGATAAAGGCCGATGTTGATGCTCCCAGGGTAAAAGCAAGTATATCGGGCAGTGGTTCCGTAGAAATGACGGGGGAAACAAAGGATTTTGATCTCCACTTATCTGGTGCAGGCAAGGCAAGATGTTATGATATGAAATCTGAAAATACAACCGTGGATATTTCCGGTGCAGGTTCCGCTGAAGTGTATGCGAGTGTAAACCTCGATGCTGGTGTTAGTGGAGCGGGGTCGGTGAGGTATAGAGGAAATGCCGGTAATGTACAACAACACGTGAGCGGAGCTGGCAGTGTGAAAAAAGCGGAATAATTTGAATAAAAAAGCCATCCTGTTTCTGCTTTCTGCGCTGAATTTTACCCATATCCTTGATTTCATGATCATGATGCCGCTGGGGAACTACCTCATGCCATATTTCAGGATCAGCCCACAAAAATTCTCTTTCCTTGTAGGAGCTTATACACTAAGCGCCGCCTTCAGTGGTTTTGGCGCTGCTTTTTTTGTGGACCGGTTCGACCGAAAGCGTGTCCTGCTTATTGGTTATGGTGGTTTCCTGATGGGTACATTGTTATGCGGACTTGCACCCAGTTATATTACATTATTGTCGGCCAGAATTGTCGCCGGTATTTTCGGTGGATTGATCGGGGCGCAAGTGTTATCCATCATTTCAGATCTCTTTACCTATGAAGAAAGAGGAAAGGCCATGGGATCGGTTATGTCGGCCTTCGCCGTAGCCTCCACCTTGGGTGTACCTTTTGCGCTTTACATTGCCAACGCATTTAGCTGGCACGCGCCTTTTCTTTTTGTGGCCATAGCAGGCATGGCGCTCTATCCCTTCCTGCTGAAATATATTCCACGGATGACCGATCACTTTAGGGACAGGAGTGGAGAGGGTCCTTTTCATGCACTGCAGCAGGTAGTCGCGGTACCCCGGCAGAGACTGGCCTTACTATTTTCTCTGCTGATGTTCATGGGGCATTTTATGATCATTCCTTTTATTAATCCCTACATGGAATTCAATAAAGGCTATTCGAAAATCCAAACACCCATGATCTACCTGGTGGGAGGTGCCTCTTCATTTATCGCAGCCAATATTTTGGGAAGGGTTTCTGATAAAAAGGGAAAGCTTCCGGTTTTTTTCATATGTACATCGCTCTCTTTCGGATTGATTTTTCTTATCACCAATCTACCCGTACTTCATTTTGCCATCGTCCTGAGCTTTTTCGCAGTTTGGTTTGTACTCAGTACAGGCAGGGGCGTAACGGCGCAGGCTATGATCAGTAATGTGGTGCCGCAACAACAGCGCGGGAGTTTCATGAGTTTCAACAGCAGTGTGCAGCAACTGGGCACCAGTATGGCTTCGTTTCTCGGAGGGGCCATAGTAATTGCTGATGCCACGGGTAAAATACAGCGGTATAACTGGCTCGGCTACCTGAGCATCCTGATTTTATTTTGTTGCCTGATGCTGGCCAGGTATCTTTTTAAAAGTATCGATAAGCGATTGAATTAGTTATCATCACCGAAGTATGGTTCAAGATACCTGAAGGAATCATTATTATCAATCATCGGCAGCGGATCAACCATGAAAGGTATACTCAATTTATAAGTATATTCCATCACCCTGTTATGCGATACGGCGGGGTACCATCCTGGAGCACTGTTCAATACCCTTAGCACTTCATCAGAAAGTATTTTGTGGGGAGACGAAAGGATCATTACATCTTTGACAGTTCCCGTTTTGGTAATTGTGAATGCGATCTGGACGATGCCTTTAACCTGTTTTTTCCTTGCTTCATCGGGATATGCCAGGCTGTCTTCAAGATATTTATTGATGCCTCCATAACGGCCTTTAATTTCTGGTGCGCGCAGCAATGCGCAATTCACACCTTTTAAATTTCCCAGGGTATCAAAGCATTCCAGCTCTGATAGTTTGCCAGCAACATATTTCTCCCTTGTGGCCGGTTTGCCATTATCATGATAAAATAGCCAGACATGATCATAGTTGCCATTGGTATAGATCCCTGAACTTTCAATTAATCCGTTTTCATACCAACCCATGGACGGTCCGTTTGCCAGGTTATTCCTGAACTCCAGGGAGTCCCTGATTTGCCCGGAAATATACCATCGCATCCAGACTCCCTGGCGGATATTATTTTCAAATTTCCCACCTAATGCCCTTTTACCATTGGGAAAATAATATACGAACCATCCATTTTTTACAAGGCAGTCTTCATGTAGGTATTTTCCTCTCATTAAGACCCTGGTAGAGTCGTCATAAATAATACCATTCCACCCATCCATATCGCGGATCACTACGCCAATAAAAACGAAATCTTTTTTCTTGCAGGGCTCGAACTGTGCGTTAAAGTAACGGACCAGTGTATCTTTTGATGGATTTTGTGAAAACCGGGATGAGGCCGTATTTACATTAGCGAATGAGGCTTTTTGCGCAAAATAAGAGGGGGTATTTTGCGAAAAAAAATTAAGGTTTAAGCATAATAGGATAGGCAAAAAACTCATCCGCTGAAGAGGTTGAGTTATAAAAGTGCGGAAATCGCCCGAGGTATAAAAATAAAAAAATCCCGCCACTGCGGGATCTGAACATTTGAATATTATGTGTGAAGTCTTACGCAGCGGCTAAAGCCTTCACCGACTTTGTCAGTTTGCTCTTCAGGTTGCTGGCTTTATTCTTGTGTATGATACCTCTTTTAACCATTTTATCGATCTGGCTGATTACATCGGGCATCTTTTCTGTTGCCTCTGTACCTTTCAGTTCTTTAATGTCACGGATGGCGTTCCTGGTTGTTTTACCATAGTAACGATTCCTTTCGCGACGCTTGGTTGACTGACGTACATCCTTCTTAGTTGCCTGGTGATTTGCCATAATACTGACTTGAAATTTGGACGGCAAAGGTAGGGGAAAA